>NZ_JBHIMK010000418.1:0-1005 GCF_042194085.1 Bartonella sp. MU70NMGDW | reverse complement strand
ACGAGAATGCACAAGTTTCCGGTGGTGCATTTATTAGTGGAAAAGCTAAAATTTATGGAAATGCTAAAATTTATGACAGTCCATTGATTTCCATCAGAGCAAAAGTTGGGGGAAATGCCAAAATCTATGGTTATGCATTTATTCATGGAAACGCAGAGATCATCAATGATGAAATCATCACAACGGGCGAGAAGCAATAATGGAAAAAAATACGAACGACTAATCTTATAGTATCTCTATAAGCCGTTTCTAGCAACAAAAACAAAGATTTTAACACCAGCGTGATTCACGCCACGGGGGAATTGCGCTCAAATAGGAGGAAATCAAGATGAGTGAACAAAACACTAACCTAACAGAAATTGAAGAAACGCATCACTTAGCGGTTAAACAAACTGCTATGGAACGTATTTTAAACAGAGCCTTAGAAAATGACGTCGATATGGACCGTCTCGAGCGTCTCATTGCCTTACGAGAAAAAGAAATAGAACGACAAAACTACGAAAGATTTGCTAGTGATCTTTCGAATATGCAAACGGAATATCAAAAAATACAAAAAAACTCTACAAACACCCATACAAACAGCCAATATGCAACCCTTGACCAGTACATTGATGTTGTAAAGAAGACTCTTGCAAAACACCGATTTGCTTTGTTTTCTCGTATCAAAGAACAGAGTTCAGACAATATAATTATAGAAATGACTTTGACGCATCCGTCTGGGAATAAAATCTCAACAGAAGGAAAGTTTCCTTATGACACTGAAGGATGCAAATCAAATATACAATCGGTTGGTTCTGCAATCACATACGCACGCAGATATCTGTTAGGTATGCTTCTTAATGTCGTGAGTGAAGATGATGATATGGATAGGAACACACCTATTAAAAAGGCTTTTCCACAACAGATCAATGAAATCAGAAGACTCATCGTACAAACCCAAGCAGAAGAAGAAAAAATACTTGCTTATGTCGACGTCAAAAAGCTTGACGATATGTCTGAAGGACA
>NZ_JBHIMK010000417.1:0-1006 GCF_042194085.1 Bartonella sp. MU70NMGDW | reverse complement strand
GCTATTCTCTCAAAAAGATAAATTTAAAGTAGAAGTTGCGTGATGATTGAAAGTGAGAAGAATGACAACGAATAAAATTGCCCACAAAGCATAACTTATATTTTTTTTACCACACATAGTCGTTACTGCAGTACCTAAAGCGATTAAAAATGGAAGAAACATAGCTTTTAAATCTCCTTTACATCCGGTGTTTAACTCTTAATTTACTTCAGCATTCACCATATTACAAAATTGGGCAAAAAAGAGACCATGGATTTATTATTCACAATTCGTCATTCACTTTGATATTGCCATTATATTTAAGTGAAAAAACAAAGAACTCTATAATCGCTCAGAAACACATCTCAACAAAAGCACAAAAGCGTTGATTATTTGCTTCCCTTTATATCAGCCATTATTAAAGATATATCGACAATTATAAAGATCATATCCCCCCCTCAATTAAAAAAAATCACTTGAACAACAAAATAAATAGGCTTTGAAATTGAGAGCTATACATCTCTTTTTCTCAAAAGAATATCCTTATTTTGCAACGTATTTCTGACATAAAAATCTCTTTTTCTCATAAGCAATGTTTCAAATTGCAACATATTCTATAATATATGGTGATCGTGTTTATTTTGGCAAATAAAAATGAGATATTTTTAAAAAAACTTACAATCAATGGCTTTCCCCCAATATATTTTTTCCTCTTATCTTAAATAAACAACAATCTCGCAAGCTTAACAGCCTCATGGGTCCAACACCACCCCTTAACACCTCTCCCTCAAAATTCATCCCCCCTCAAAAGAAGTACTTCATAACCTTCAATACTCTGATTTTTCAACTCTCGAAATTCCTGTTAAAGCCCCTCCTAAACAAAATGCCGTGGATGACTACATCCACGGGCGCTAGCCGATTCATAAATAGCATTCCGTATAATGACTGCACGCAGATGTGGAGTGATATTCGTAGTATCTGACCAGTCTCCACCAGCCAACAATGCATACATATCTTTTTTAAACTG
>NZ_JBHIMK010000416.1:0-1010 GCF_042194085.1 Bartonella sp. MU70NMGDW | reverse complement strand
CTGCAATTTTTGAACGGCTCGAGAAGGTTTTTACTTTATTTGAGCATGTTGAGAAAAGAACAGAGGCTTTTCGAGAACTAAATGAAGCAAATAAGCTTAAGGATCAGTCTCAATCATTACATTATTTAGAAGTGATTTCTAAACATCATGAACATATTGATAAATTAAATCAAGAGGTTAAAAGGCTCGATCACGAAGTTGATAATTTAAATAACAGGCTTCAAAGTCTGAGAAAAATATTTCGATAAGAAACGGAAAGTTGTTCATTGATGCAATGGAGAAAAATGCATGAGGCGTTTCAATGATTTGCATTGAAAAAGGAATGAACGATGAGATTTGCAATAATACTCATTATATCCGTTACAGTCATTATAGGAACTCTTTGTTTTTTGTGTAACAGGAATTTTGAAAAAGCGGAAAGAGGCAGATGGGAAAGTAGTTAAGCACAAAAATTTGGCAACGCAACGAAAATGAAATGCAACACTAAGAAAATCAATGAGTCCAAATATGACAATACAAGAAACACAACTAATGTGTAAGACTATTTGAAAACAAGATAATAAAGTTTAGGGAATCTCTTCGGAATTTGACAAAGAATCTATGAGTTTTAGCATTTAAAGAAGTTATGGTGCTTTCATTGAAGGATTTAAAATAATATTCTGCGTATTTATTATAAGTATAGCTGTAGGCTCTGTTATCTGGATATTGGGTTAGTACAATAGAGAGTTCGATATCTTTACTCTTATATGTTTTTCGATAGCTTTCCAGATTATCTTACCAGATTATCTTAATTTTATACATACAATTGACGAAGAAATTGAAAAAAATAATTCAGCAATTAAAAGAGTCGCTTGAGCAACGACATAAAGCTCTTACAGCACAAAAAAGGAAAGAAAAGTGACGGCTCTGATGGCGCTTTGCGTATCACGAAGAATGAGCTCATTCTCTCCCATGGGGAAAATCAAATTCATTTGAGTGAAAAAGGTTTGGTGCTTTCTCATCAAGCAACC
>NZ_JBHIMK010000415.1:0-1014 GCF_042194085.1 Bartonella sp. MU70NMGDW | reverse complement strand
CCTTGCAAAATGCACACTGATAGTCACCATGCTATTTGTCATCCTCCAATGTTGCCTTAGCAATTCCTAATGTTACAGTTGTAGCTTGTCATCTGGTTTTGTATATTTTGACACTAGATTTTGTACCAATTTATTTTTTTTCAAAGAGTTTAAAGGTGTTCTCAAAGGGTTTTCAAAGCCTTTTCTCATTTTTACTATGGAAACGCACTTTTTTCTAATTTTCGGTAATTTTTGTAATTTGAGGTGTCAAAATCTATTTTGATAAAACGCACATTTAATGGTAACAATTGGACATAAAAACAACAAATTACCACGTATTCCTACTTAATCCCGCCTCTTTCCACTTAGTACAAAACCTGCTGTCAAACTACAACAATAACCCTTAAAACTTGAAAACCTTCATACATGCAAGGAGATGTGTGTACTTTATTTAACAGGATTGAAATGAGAAAAACTTATGATATTCGCGCACCCTCATTCAACATGCAAAATGATAGTATCTTGTTATGCCGTATAACACCGTTATTTATGACAATGATATAAGAAAGCCTCCTTGGTTAAACTTCCTTGGCATGTTAAGTATTTTTTAATGCGTAGTGAATATTTTTAAGTCTTATTTATCGATCCTTATGTAAGTTAAGCGTATGCGTGGTAGACCAAGTAGAATATGCTCAAAAAAACAGCCAAACTATTTACAGACCAGCAAAGGTTTAGAACCCTCATTCTTAGGGCAGGATAAAAATCAATCTTATAAACAATATGTTGAGGCAATATACTTGTTTTAAAGAGCCGCGAAAACTACGTCTTTATAGGTCTAGCAATTCGCTTTGTATTACCAAAAAAATTGATATAACGTTGTACTTCTTTTGAATCACCGATCGTTTTTTCAGGATTATCCGAGAGTTTTACAGCTGGTCGACCATTGGCATGAGTGGCTTTACAAACAAGGGAAAGAGCATCAAGAGTTTCGATTTCCTGAGGTGCACAGCCTGTAAAGTCATTGGTAAGATCCGT
>NZ_JBHIMK010000414.1:0-1015 GCF_042194085.1 Bartonella sp. MU70NMGDW | reverse complement strand
TTGCGCGCCTTGGTGTTTTTCGTGCTATCAATATACGTGAGGCTGATACCATTAATCTAGATGGCAGTTTACCGCTTATGCTTGTTGTACAAGAACGTAAACCGCGTCGTTTTGGGGTAGGCGGTAGCTATTCAACATTAGATGGTGCTGGTTTTGAGACTTATTGGATGCATAACAATCTTTTTGGTCATGCAGAGACTCTTAAAATTGAAACAAAGATAAGTGGTGTTGGTAGCAATAAAAAGCAATCATATAATTTTAAAAATTTTGATTATCTTTTCGGTGGCACTTTTATAAAGCCTGGTGTACTCACGCCAGATACAGATCTCAGGTCAGAGTTAAAAATACAACAAGATGTTTTAGAAAATTATACGACAAAAGCCATCAAAGGAAAATTAGGTATTACGCATATTTTCAATGGTAATCTATCGGGACAGGCTGCTATAGAAGTTTCAAATGGTTATTCACGTGATATCTATTTTGGGAGCCGTAATTTTACAACAATAGGTTTCCCTAGCGGTTTGATTTACGATAGTCGTAATAATAAGTTTAATGCAACAAAAGGTTTATATGGTGAAGTTTTCATTGAGCCTTTTTATGAGATGCGTTTTAGCAATTTTGTTGCAAAAGTAACAGCAGAAGGTCGTTCTTATTGGGCATTGGACGAAGGGGATCGTTTTGTTTTTGCTGCGCGGGCAAAGATTGGTACAATTCTTGGGAATGATACAGCACAAATCCCTGCGAATACGCTTTTTTTTGCTGGTGGTGGTGGGTCTGTTCGTGGTTATTCTTACCGTAATATTGGTATCAAAACAGAAAATGATGCGGTTGTTGGTGGACGGGCGGTTGTTGAAGGATCGGCAGAATTGCGTGTTTCTTTAAATGATAAAATAGGGTTTGTCGGTTTTCTTGATGGAGGTGTCGTAGGGGAAAAGGCAAATTTTGATTTTTCTCAAAAAATTAAATGGGGAGCCGGTATAGGAGGTCGTTATATGACGGGTCTTGGTCCTTTACG
>NZ_JBHIMK010000413.1:0-1015 GCF_042194085.1 Bartonella sp. MU70NMGDW | reverse complement strand
TTGCGCGCCTTGGTGTTTTTCGTGCTATCAATATACGTGAGGCTGATACCATTAATCTAGATGGCAGTTTACCGCTTTCACTTGTTGTACAAGAACGTAAACCGCGTCGTTTTGGTGTAGGCGGTAGCTATTCAACATTAGATGGTGCTGGTTTTGAAGCTTATTGGATGCATAACAATCTTTTTGGTCATGCAGAGGTTCTTAAAATTGAAACAAAAATAAGTGGTGTTGGTAGCAATAAAAAGCAATCGTATAATTTTAAAAATTTTGATTATCTTTTCGGTGGTACGTTTATAAAGCCTGGTGTACTCACGCCAGATACAGATCTCAGATCAGAATTAAAAATACAACAAGATGTTCTAGAAAATTATACGACAAAGGCCATCAAAGGAAGATTAGGAATTACACATATTTTCAATGGTAATCTATCGGGACAGGCTGCTGTAGAAGTTTCAAATGGTTATTCACGTGATATTTATTTTGGGAGCCGTAATTTTACAACAATAGGTTTCCCTAGCGGTTTGATTTACGATAGTCGTAATAATAAGCTTAATGCAACAAAAGGTTTATATGGTGAAGTTTTCATTGAGCCTTTTTATGAGATGCGTTTTAGCAACTTTGTTGCAAAAGTAACAGCAGAAGGTCGTTCTTATTGGGCGTTGGATGAAGGGAATCGTTTTGTTTTTGCTACGCGGGCAAAGCTTGGTACAATTCTTGGGAATGATACAGCACAAATCCCCGCGAATACGCTTTTTTTTGCTGGTGGTGGGGGCTCTGTTCGTGGTTATGCTTACCGTAATATTGGTATCAAAACAGAAAATGATGCGGTTGTTGGTGGACGGGCAGTTGTTGAGGGATCGGCAGAATTGCGTGTTTCTTTAAATGATAAAATAGGGTTTGTCGGTTTTCTTGATGGAGGTGCCGTAGGGGAAAAGGCGAATTTTGATTTTTCTCAAAAAATTAAATGGGGAGCCGGTATAGGAGGTCGTTATATGACGGGTCTTGGTCCTTTACG
>NZ_JBHIMK010000412.1:0-1015 GCF_042194085.1 Bartonella sp. MU70NMGDW | reverse complement strand
AACAGCCCAATGATAGAAACCGTGTGCCTATTAATAAAACAATCCCTGCCGAAATCAAGCGAGGAGACAGATGAAAAAGCGATTTATTATAACAGGAATGATTACCTTTTTGGGAATAATAAATTTAACTCTAACGTCTAACTTTAGTTGGAGTTCTGGAACTCAAGATTCAACTGTTCAAAGTCCTCTTCCTGTTTCAAAAGCAGAATATCTGACAGTTATTGAGTTGTTAAAAGAACAAATTAAAACAAACGAAAACCAGATCGAAAAAGCGAAAAAAATCCATCAGTCTATAACAGGAAATAGAATAGAAAAACCAACAATAGGAGAGAACAAGAGTTTTTTCATACAAGATTCGCCTTCTATCTACCCAAAACCGACCTACCACTACAATAGCGTAAATGCTGGGCAATTTGCAAAGCTTATCAATTCTGTTTTTCATGAAGAGAGAAGGTTCGACTTCTGGTCATTGCCGCTTCATGAGATGCGCACAATAATTAATACGCGTCTTAAATATAGTGGAATTGTCGATAAAGCTGTAAGTTTGCAAACTTTCCAAGACGCAGAGAACCGCTTTACACAAATTGTCGATTTCTTAAATAATATAGATAAAACAAAAGATCTGAAAGAAGTTTTCGAACTGCAAACACGCATCAAGACCATGTCAGCCATGCTCCAAAATGAATATATAAAGCTACAAATGGTCAGAAATTTAAGCGATAACGAAGATACTCTTATCGAAATACAAAAACGTAAATTGTATGGAAAAATTATAGAACCTACCCGCTCCAATATGCCTACAGTAAGATTTTAGCAATAAAGCTCTTTACAACATTTGCTTTTTTTCATGAAAACAAAAGCCAATATAGAAGGTTCAAGACTATCTAAACAATTCAGAGGGGCAGAAAGGTTTTCTCAAAGCCAAGATATTGTGATGGAAATACTTAGGTAATGTATAAATGCGAATAACGCGTTTGGCATATATCTATATTTCAAGGTGATAAAAAGTTGAAAA
>NZ_JBHIMK010000411.1:0-1017 GCF_042194085.1 Bartonella sp. MU70NMGDW | reverse complement strand
TCCATTTGGTCAACACCTTTTGAAGAAAAATATTATTATTTTCTTCAGTTATCAATAATTTTCCGTTTTTGTCCCCTTTTTCATTATTGTATAGGTACTCTTTATCTGCTTTTTGAAATTTCGATAAAGAAAAAATTGCACTGTAAAATACTGCAAAATATTGCATAGATTCGAAGCGTTAAAATTATGAGAAATTACCCACTTTCCCCTCACATGGGTTGTTGAACATAATGGGTAGAGAAGAAAAAATACCTTTTACTATATAATATTATTTTTATATCTTTATATTTTAGTGTTCAATTTTCAAATACGAATATAACTTTATAATATATTGATTTATAATAATTTATGATTTCATCACTTGAGTGAGAAGTCTCAAATACTGTAAGCTTATTTCATTTCAAATCTTTTTTATATTAAAACAATAAAAAGCATTTTCTTGACCAATACAAGTGAGGGAATAAAACTATAGAAAAGAAATGAAAATACCTTTTATGCCTCCTTTTAAGAACCAAAAATTATCGCAACATTAGGGAGCAGAAAAATAGTATATAGCGTTGGCACGTTAGACCTGAAAATGGGACCATGAGAAACAATGGCATTTTGAGGGTATGATTTTTATTCATGCATAATGAATATATAACAAAAGCCAATTTTCCCTATAGAATAAAGTAGACATGAAGCAAAAATTTAGTCTCATTGAAATATCCCGAATGGCTATAAATTATGCTCACTATTATAGCTGTAAATAATTTTACTAAGAAAAAAAACAGAAATAATATGAAATGCGCAAAATGATTTTAAATACCCATAGAGTGTTCTCAATATACAGAATGCCTATCCTGCTATTGATAAATTGCCTTCTAATTAACTTTTTTATATCAGAAATTACAAAATACGTAGATATATTTTAGAGGAAAAGGATAGCACTGGTCATAAATTTAGTGTTGGATAATTCAGCCAGAGCTATAAAGTATTTTTATACATTATTTAATATTAATGTATTTATATAGTATA
>NZ_JBHIMK010000410.1:0-1018 GCF_042194085.1 Bartonella sp. MU70NMGDW | reverse complement strand
AAAAAATTTATCCGCTTTTGAATGACTTTACCTCTTCTGATACTCGCTATTTATCCTAAATGGATTTAATTGACTTCATTTCGATTCTTTTGAAGAGAATTAATCAATAGAATATATTGCCATGGAGTCTATTCTTTATGCTTCAATCTATTAAGTCTGATAATGAACATGTCACTTTACGCTCTCTGTTGGAATATTATCGTCAACGAGCAAAATCACCCCGTGAATTAGGAACCATGTTTGAAAACCTTGTCATGGCTTATCTTATGCATGACCCTCTCCATTATGGACGATATGAAAAGGTAGAAACCTATTATGAATGGGCTGAAGAGCGTGAAGACTGGAATAAAAATGATATCGGCATTGATCTGGTTGCCAAGCTTCGTCATCAAGAGGGCTATGTCGCTATTCAATGTAAGTTTTATCAAGCAGACCATCAGATCAGTAAAAAGGATATTGATAGTTTTATCGCGGCATCTGGAAAAGATATCTTTAAATATCGTCTTCTCGTTGATAGTACGGAAGTGGAATTAAGTGACAATGTGAATGCCATGATTAAAGGACAAGCGATACCCGTTTATCGCATTGATCTTCGTCATATGGAAAACAGTCGTATAGACTGGCAAATATTTGCAACGAAAAAAAAAGTTGTTCTGAAATCAACAAAAGAGCCTCGTCCCCATCAAGAAGAAGCCATCAAGAAAGTCTGTGAAGGTTTAAAAGAAGCAGACCGTGGCAAGCTTATTATGGCATGTGGAACGGGCAAGACTTTCACTAGCCTTAAGATAGCAGAACACATAGCAGGAAAAGGCAAGCGTGTTTTGTTTCTGGTACCTTCTCTGGCTTTAGTCTCACAAACGATCCGTGAATGGACAGCCGATGCACAAGTCCCGTTGCGTTCCTTTGCCGTGTGTTCTGATACGAAAGTAGGCAAGCGTCGTAAAAACCAAGATGATATTGTTGGCATGGAAACATCAGATCTTGTTCTCCCTGCTACCACGGATGCCCAAGCCCTTGC
>NZ_JBHIMK010000041.1:0-15612 GCF_042194085.1 Bartonella sp. MU70NMGDW | reverse complement strand
AAGCTTCAGAAAACTGGTATAAGTGGTGCTAGCTTTTCAGGTGGAATACGCTATCAGTTTTAAGACAAGGCTGTAAAAATAGCCTATCATTCTATTCAATTTAATAAAAAGGCAGTATAGTATACTGCCTTTTTTAATCTATGTAAGCTACTATTCTTATCCCCTAAAACTTTTTTCTTTCTCCTCAATGATCTCCTTCTCTGCTATTTACACGAGTCACGCGGCATATTCATTATCGAATTTGTCTATACAGCTAAGCAAAGTGTATTTTTAGGCAATATAAAGAAAACAACATTGGAAAAGATAATGATAAAAGAAGTTCTCTGTTCATACCTTTGCTATCTGTTTCTTCAATCCATTAGCTTAACACCACCCTGTAAGAATTCATTTATATTTCCATGTACCGTTTTTTAGGCAAACCATTTTGACAATGCTTATCCCTATCATTCCATACAATATATTGATTTATAAATATAATTCTTTGTTTTACATGTTGTAATGAGAGTCCCGAATATCGTAGGATTCTCTCATTTCAAACTTGTTTTATGTTGAATCAATTAAAAATTTTCTTGCACGTTACAAGCGGAGCTGGCGTGTGGAGCAAAGTTATATAAGAAAAGCCTAAGAACTCCTATAATGAACTGTCTCAAGAACCAAGAGCTTGTCACAAACATTAGGAGCTAGCAAAGTATGTGATGGGCTTGCTCTTTTATTAAGCTTAAAGGTATCAGCTTGCTCCTTCGTAAGCATAAAGATGATGGGACTCTATGGCTTTAGCGTTATAGCATTCATGACCACATCGTCGCGAAATAAGCTTTGGTACCCTTAAAGAAAAGTCTCTTTAAAGAAAGCCTGTGAATAGCCCCCTCATCTCTTTTTCTTATAGCAGAGAAAATTTGCTGATCGTTTTGGTGAATGCATAAAATAATACATCTCAATGCTATAGAGCTTTTATAACGATTATCCTTAATAGACAATTTTAAATATCATACTTCATAGTGTTTTTAGCATAAGCTTGACCAAGCTAGGTTTTATGAAATCCATTGTTCCCGACTTCTTATGATCATTAAAAAGTTTTTCTTAAGAAAAACTTCAAATCATAGAGAACACCATAACTATAATTCGTTTTGTTGTTTACAATAAAAACATAATGATATAAAAACTGATTGGGTACTTGCGCCATCAGGGGAATGAAGTAAGCATCAAAGCATACCAAATATTAAAGGCATATCTATGTGTAAGAAATATATTTATAAGAAAAATTTTTTGTTATGTACAATTGCTGGAACTTTCATTTTTTCTCATTTTGCTCCAACTTATGCAAATAGACAACCTCCTGAAATTATTAGTGAGTTTAAGCTGGAAAAAGGAGAAGAAAAAACCCTTAATAACGTTTTTATCCGCAATGGATTGAGCGCAGTGCACGCCTCTGAAAAAGCAATTGCCACAATTACAAACTCAACAATACATTCAGCTTCGTTTGCTTTTGCTGTATCACAAGGTGGACGTATTAATGCTAAAGGAGTAAACGTCAATGCCTTGTACACTGGTCTATCGATTTCAAACGGTATCATTAACATTGAAGATTCATTCATAGAAAGCAAAAAACAATCCGGTATTATTTTTCATAGCATTTTAGATGTTTTTGTGAAAGATGGTGAAGAAGTTATCAATAAGGCAATTCTTAACAATACAAAACTTCTTGTGGAAAATGGTGTCGGTATTTTAGGACCATCATCTTCAAAGTCTGTTGCCGAGGTTCAACTTAGAAATTCAGAAATTCGTTCTGATGTACTATTACAAAATAATGTAAAAAAGAAAACAGATTCAGATCCTCATCCTGTGACTTTTGTATTAACCGCCGATAATTCGATTATGGAAGGAAGAGCAAGAACCTTAGCAGTAAATACAACTGTTTTTAATTTAAATAACAATAGCAAATGGTATTTAAATGTAAGTCAATACGACATAAATCGTGATTTTAGTTCATTTAATTATGCACTCCATGATATTAAGCAACGAGCACTATCTACCGTTTCAGTACTGAACTTCAATAATAGCTCTATTGTGTTTAATGCGCCACATAGGCTGGCAAAGGGTCAATATCAAACCTTGAGTGTAGGACGAACAATTGAGATCCCTAAACCACACGAAAACAGGGATTCCGCTATAAAAACCGTTTATAATGCGACAGGCAATGCAAGGATTTATTTCAATACAGAATGGAGTGATGGTTTAAAAAGAGAACAACAAAAAACGGACCGCCTTCTTGTCCATGGAGATGTATCAGGCACCACAACAATTAGTTTCAATAGCCTTTCAAAAGGTGAGCCATCAAAAGAAGAAGCTTCTATTCCCGCGAATATGCGTGGACTGTCGCTCATTCAAGTATCTGGAAAAACAGATGAAAATGCCTTCAAACTAGCAAATGGCTATGTCACAATGGGCGGTTTGCCTTATAAATATGTCTTAAATGCCTATGGACCAACATCACGTCTTGGAGAAGCAGAGAGCACACAAAGCCATTTAGGAGAAGTAACTCAACAATCACAAGAAAAGTCCTCAAAAACCGACACGACCCCCGTTGTATTAGGTGGTGTGGTTTTGAAGATTGAGGATAATATAAAAGGTGAATCAACGGCAAATTCTGAGCAAATAGGGAGCACACAAAACCATTTGAGAGAAAATCAGAATTTCTGGGATTTCCGCTTGCAAAGTGCAACGCTCGATGATGAAGGAAAGATCAGAGCTCTCGTTCCTCAAGTGGCAAGCTATTTGTCCATGCCTAACGCACTATTCTCAGCTGGACTGGCTGATGTAAACAATCAAAACACTTTACTGAACACGATACAAAAAACAGGCTTTGAGAAAAAAAATCATAAAAACAAAGGGATCTTCTTCTCGACTTATGGAAATAAGATGACATTATCCTCTCACCGTACGCCATTGCAATATGGCTATGGTGCCGATATTCACTATGCTGCTTTACAAGCAGGCTTTACATTAGTAGCTCTAGAAGATCAAAACATAACCACCAATTTGGGTCTTTTCGGGACATATGGGAAATTAGCTTTCACCCCAAAAGATATGGAAGGTGCTGACAAGAGTACACTCAATAAATGGTCAATTTCTGCATATAGTGGACTGCGCCATAATAATGGTGCATATATCCATGCTCTCTTTTCTTATGGAATGCTCAAGGGAGATATCACCACAGCTCTCATAGGAAAGACTGCAGAATTGAAAAACGCTGATACATTCAGTGCATCGGCGACCATTGGACAAAAGTTCGAAACCAGTACAAAAGGATTGGTCTTTGAACCACAAGCACAAGTTGTTTATCAGCGTCTCATGCTTGGCACATTCTCAGATGTCGATGGCTTTGATGTAGATATGGGAAATCCTCATCAATACTTAGTGCGTGCTGGTGGGCGCTTAACACAAACGACGATTTCTATTGAAAAAGGCAGTATTCTTTCTCTCTATGGTAAATTGAATATTATTAAAGCTTTTTCTAACAATGACACCATACAGATTGGTGAATCATTCCACTTTGGTTCTATGGGGGCTTCTGTTGAAGGTGGACTTGGTGTGAATGCACAATTATCACAAAATATCGCCCTTCATGCTGATGTTAACTATCAACATAAGCTTCAAAAAACTGGTATATCTGGAGCAAGCTTTTCAGGCGGAATACGCTATCAGTTTTAAGAAAAGGCAAAAAACAATTTATAGTCTATGCATTTTTAATAAAAAAGCAGTACGAATGTACTGCTTTTTTGCAATCTATCGTAAAGAGCCATCAATAACGGTTCTTTCTATACAGCTTTCTCGAAAGGATTAATTTCATTCAAACCAAATGCAACAAAATTCCTTATCTCTCAATGACTGCTGAAGTCTCAAGAGAGCTGCCTTTTTGATTTATAAAAATTGTTGTATATCGGTAAAAAATACAAAATATTTTAGCTTTTTTACATCAAAAAAATTCATAGTGAATAATTCTATATGCAAGAAAAACAACTGAACGATTTTTGTAAATGCACAACAAATCTTCTCCAAAAACTTTGTAGAGTTTTCATAACAAAAGCCTTAAGCAATAAACATCCTTGTAAAATATTTTGATCCTTAGCACTTTAAAACAAAAATACTTATCAAGCTAGGTTTTCTGAAATCCATCTTCGCTGCATTGCGCTTTCTATTTTAAAAGCTCTTCTAAGACCAATTTTTAAACGATAAATAACAAAGCATAATATTCGTTTTGTTGTTTACAATAAAAATATAATGATATAAAAACTGATTGGGTACTTGCGCCATTAGGGGAATGAAGTAAGCATCAAAGCATACCAAATATTAAAGGCATATCTATGTGTAAGAAATATATTTATAAGAAAAATTTTTTGTTATGTACAATTGCTGGAACTTTCATTTTTTCTCATTTTGCTCCAACTTATGCAAATAAACAACCTCTTGAGATTCCTACGGTCCAAGTAGCTAATGGAGAAGAGAAGAGCCTTCATAATGTTTTTGTTCGTGGTAAGTATGATGCCGTGGTTGCTAAGAAAGGTCATATTACCATTACAAACTCAGTAATGCACTCAGGCTTTACTTTGCTTTCTGCAACATCAGGTGGTCAAATTAATGCCAAAGGAATTGTGGGAGAGGCAGAAGGGCATGGTTTGTCACTCACAAACGGCACAATCCATATTGAAGATTCAACATTAAAGGTCATAGGCCACAGCAGAGCCTATGGTATCAATTTTGGTTATATTTCAAGTTCTACAATAAAAGAAGGAGAAGAAGTTGTAAACAAAGCAATCCTTAATAATACAAAACTTCTTGTAAACGACGGTGTAGGTATTTTCGGACCTTATTATCCCAAAACGAATGCAGTGTACCTTAAAAACTCAGAAATTCGTTCTGATATGTTATTAAAAAATGAAGTCTCACCCTTCTTCGAGGTTCAACCTGCTACTTTTACATTAGAGGCTGATAATTCGATTATGGAAGGAAGAGCAAAAACGCTTCCTCAAAATACAACGGTTTTCACCCTAAACAATAACAGCAAGTGGCATTTAAAAATTAGTCTCTTTGAGTTGGAAAATAGTTTTAGTCTATTTAATTATAAGCTCCTTGATCTTAAGCAACGAGCACAATCTATCGTTTCAGTCCTAAACCTTAATAATAGCTCTATCATATTTAATGCTCCGCATAAACTAGCAGACAATCATTATCAAACCTTGCATGTAGGAAAACATCCACAAAAAGCAGAGCAAAACAGAAGCTCCGATGCAACAACGGTTTACAATGCATTGGGGAACGCAAGAATTTACTTTAATACAGAATGGAGTAATGGTCTTACAAAAGAACAACAAAGAACTGACCGTGTTCTCGTTCATGGTGATGTCTCAGGCACCACAACGATCTATTTCAACAATCTTTCAAAGCATGCAGAACCATTCGATGATGAAGAAGATTCAATTCCTTTGAATATGCGTGGGCTCTCACTTATTCAAGTTTCTGGGCAAGCAAATGAAGATTCCTTCAAACTTGCCCATGGCTACACCACAATGGAGGGCTTACCTTATAAATACATACTCAATGTTTATGGACCAACATCCAGCCGTGGGAAAGCCGATAAGACACAAAGTCATTTAAGCGGAATATCACAAGAATCAAAACAGAAAGATGCACAAAATATCAATGCATCATCCCTCAAAAAAGAAAACAATGGACAAGCTCCCTTGGAAGAAAATGAGAATTTCTGGGATTTCCGCTTGCAAAGTGCGACTCTCGATGATGAAGGAAAGATCAAAGCTCTTGTTCCTCAAATGGCAAGCTATTTGGTTATGCATAATGCAATATTCTCCTCTGGCTTGGCTGATATAAACAATCAAAATACACTGTTAGATAATATGCACTCAATAGTTTTCGGATTAGAAGGTCATAAACAGAAAGGGATATTCTTATCGACTTATGGCAACAAGATAACGTTATCTTCCAGCCGTAGTCCATTAGAATATGGTTATGGTGCAGATGTTCGTTATGCTGCTATCCAAGCAGGCATGACATTAGCAACGTTAGAAAATCAAAATATGACCGCGAATCTTGGTCTTTTAGGCACATATGGAAAGCTTTCTTTTGCGCCAAAGGATATGGAAGGTTCTGACAAAAGCATACTGGATAAATGGTTTTTTACGGCATATGGGAACCTCCACCATGACAATGGTCTCTATGTTAATACACTTTTCTCTTACGGCATTTTAAACGGACATATTACAACAGCCCTTATCGGCAACACCACAGAGTTAAATAATACGGATACATTAAATATATCAGCTACCGTTGGACAAAAACTAGCAACTGGTGTTGAAGGAGTGTCCTTTGAACCACAAGCACAACTTATTTATCAACACATTACATTTGGCACTCTTTCAGATATTGATGGCTTCCAGGTTAATATAAAGACCCCTCATCAATGGTTGGTCCGTATTGGAGGGCGTTTAACGAAAACAATGCTTCCCATTGAAAAAGATCGTGTTCTTTCTTTTTATGGTAAATTGAATGTCATCAAAGCTTTTGGTGAAAAGCGCACTATCGATGTTATTGAATCTTTCTATCTCGATTCTATGGGCTCTTCCCTTGAAGGTGGGCTTGGCATTAACGCGCAACTTTCTAAAAATATCGCACTTCATGCTGACGTTAATTACCAACATAAACTTCAAAAAGCTGGTGTCTCTGGAATTAATTTTTCCGGTGGAATGCGTTATCGCTTTTAGAAATCTTAGCTCTCTATTTTGACGCATAAGCAGCGCTGAGATGAAAACAGTGCTGCTTATATTTTACTACATTACAAAAAACGTAGTGTGTCAAAAAGTGGTTTATTTTTAGCAAAACAAAGAAAATATCTTAAGGAACATCTCTATGCATAAGAATCTTTTGTTATGTACAGCCGCTTGTGCTTTGTTTTTTTCTTCTTTTAATTTTACGTCTACCAGTACCGCTTCTGGCTTAAACCCTCAAACACGCCATACCATTGATTTAATAAACACACCAACACAAGCATCGAAAACGACTCTTAACACATCCGCAAAAGCTCATGTGAAATTACCCACAAAAGTTAAGAGAACCGCTACCGCTGATACCGAAAGCACCTCTAAACTTACAGATAATGAAGCAGCCGCAACTTCTGCTTCTCTTGATTTGGCAGAAAAAAGAACAGTTCTTATGCCACAAAAAGAAAGCTCTTTAGTTATGCCTATCGCGATGTTTTCTGTCGGTTTTTCTGATTTCAACAATCAAAATATCTCGTTAGACAACATGCAAATAACGATGTTTGAACCCAAAGATCATCCAGAGAGAGGCGTTTTCTTATCCACTTATGGCAATAAGAGCACCTTTTCTTCCAGCATTCAAGAAAAACAAGATGGTGTTCAAGCAGATATTCGCTATGCTGCATTGCAAGCAGGAGCGACATTAATAGCGCTATACGATCAAAATATCAGCAGCAATTTTGGTCTTTTCGGAACATATGGGAAATTGTCTTTTACGCCTAAAAACAAAGAAAGCTCTCATAAGAAAATGCTTGATAAATGGTCACTCACTGCATATGGAAATATTCAACATGACAGTGGCCTCTATGCACATGCATTTCTCTCTTATGGAATTTTCAAAGAAAATAACACCAGAGCTTTCATCAAACATACCTCAAAAGTAAATAATAGTAAAACATTAGGGGCTGCTGCAACTGTTGGTCAAAAACTGTCAACCAGTTTGGAAGGTGTAATCCTAGAACCGCAAGCACAACTTGTTTATCAGCGTCTCATGCTTGGCTCTTTCTCAGATGACGATAACTCTAAAATAGACATAAGCAAACCTCATCAATGGTTGCTCCGTATTGGCGGACGTTTGACGCAAAACAAAGGCCATGCCCTTTCCTTCTACGGCAAACTGAACGCGATCAAAACTTTTAGTGAAAACCTTCCGCTTGCTGCTATGGGATTTTTAATCGAAGGTGGTTTTGGTATTCAGGCGCACTTATCTGAAAATATCGAGTTTCATAATGATCTCAGCTATCAACATAAATTCAAAAAAGATGGCATATCTGCAATAAATATTTCCGCTGGAATGCGCTATCACTTTTAAAAATACTTGTATTCGCATCTTGAAATATAAAGAACTCTCATTATGTTTCGTTTTGTCTCTTACAAAAGAAACATAATGAGGTTAAAGTTTTATCTTTTATGAGAGAGGGGAAATATTTAGGAATACATCTATATGAAAAAAAGTTTTTTACTATACACAGTTTCTGGAGTTCTGTTTTGTTCTTCCACCAGCTTGTCTTATGCTCTTCATGATACGAATGCACAACCTACAATAGATCTCCCGTCTCCACAACCCGCTCATTCAAATGCATCATCTTCATATCCACCTTTAACATCTAGCTCTACAAGAACGATCATACCCCCTCCTCTTACAAAGAGTGAATCTACAACGCCTACTCCTACGAGCACTCTACCTTCCACAACCCAACTTGAAGGAAATTTAGTTCGAAATACAATTTCTTCTTCAAAACAAAACTCTGATCTTAGCCAAGGAAGTACACAAACATCAAATACTAAAGTGGCAAAAAGTGTACAATCTAACCCTGCAGCCACACAAGATATTCTTACACAGTCTCCAACGACAGAGATAGCTCCAACAGCAGGAATGGAAGTAAAATCTAGAAGACGTTCGGGTGTTTCCACCTCTTCTACAAACTCTTCCAGAGAAAAAATGTCCGAAAATTCTGCTGTATCCTCACAGTCAGAACCTCCTCAACCTGCACCGAATTTACAACCAACACCTATAAACTTAAAACCTACAAGAGCGGAACCTACAAAACCGGCAACAGAGCTATCGCCAGCGCTTAAAGAACCAGAACTCGCACAGCCAATATCTTTAAGACCAGAAACTGGAAAACCAGCATTATCGGTACCACCAAAATCTGTAAAACCAGCGCCCGTACAATCTGCCTCTGCACAAAAAATATCTGAAAAATCAGAGCTTAAAAAACCAATAAAACAACCTGAAAAGTCTACACAAATTGAGGATATAAGCTCCAGAATTGAGGCTGAAAACGGTAAGACCATAACGCTACATAACAAAAAAATTCAAGACAATGGTTTTGCTGTACATGCAGAGGGAAATAATTCAAAAATCAACATGATAGGGGGAACAGTTGATGCGCGTTTTGTTGCACTAAGTGTATCAGATGGTGGAGAAATTGATGCTACAGGTATTACTGTAACAACAGAAACAGTTGGTTTGCTAAACATAGAGGGAACAATCAAACTGAAAGATTCAAGCGTACATGTCACGGGTAATCATGAAGTGGACGGTATTATTTTCCGCAACAATCCGTATAGTGCCCCTAGAAAACGATATACACGCAATGCTGAAAGGAATGCCAACGCCGTTCAAGAACAAGATGGAGCCAATATTGCCGATAAAGTAACTCTAGAGAATACAAGGATTTTCGTTGAACATGGTAGAGGTATCAACCTTTATGGAACAGGCATAAACGGTGAAGTCAACCTTAAAAATTCAGAAATTCGTGCCGATATTTTATTAAAAAATATAAAAAACGAAAATGCTTTCACAAACACCCTTACACTGGTTTCTAACCACTCTTCTTTAGAAGGTGGAGTGAGAACTTCTAAAGATAATAGAACTGTTTTTGATCTAAAAGAAGGGACAAAATGGCTTTTAAAGGCGAATAAAAACGCCCAAAATAATGATAATGTTTCAGATGACCTACAGTTTGGTGTTGATAAAAAATCATACTCTAACCTTTCTGAATTGCGCCTTACAGACAGTGCCATTATGTTTGACAAGCCAGTGGAAGGACATTATCAAACTCTGTTTATAGGACCTAATCTTCCGAAAAGAAATGAAATAGCTCATACAGCAGCGGTTTACAGTGCAACAGGTGTTGCAGAAATTTATGTAAATACTCAATGGAATAAACATTCTCCTATCACGGAGCAACAAACCGATCGCATTGTGATTAATGGTGATGTCTCAGGGCGTACTGTTGTTCACATCAATCTCCGAAAAACAGATAAAAAAACAACCGATAGCTCTGCTGTTTGGGGAGAACACATGGCGTCACTTCCTTTAGGGACACATGGGATTTCAATCATTCAAGTTTCCGGACAAGCAAACGAAAATTCCTTCACGTTAGCAGGAAACTATATGACAATAGGGAAACAACCTTATAAGTATGTACTTACAGGCTATAAACCTGGAACATCTCATGAGAGCCAAAACCTTTTTGGTAAGAACAGTAATTTCTGGGATTTCCGCTTACAGAATGCCTACATTGATAAGGATAAAAAAGTTCGAGCACTTTTACCACAGGTAGCAAACTATTTAACCATATCTAATACTTTATTTTCTGCTGGATTTACTGATGTCAGCAATCAAAACACGTTGTTAGACAATATGCGAACAACAGTATTTGGGGCAAAAGACAATAAAAAGAATGGTATCTTTTTCTCTTCCTACGGCGAGAAAGTCACCTTATCTTCCAACCGCGATCCACTACATTATGGTTATGGTGCTGATGTAAACTATACTGCTTTACAACTGGGTGCCATATTAGCCGCCTCGGAAGGCAAAGACATAAGCACACATTTTGGTTTTTTAGGAACATACGGAAAACTTGCCTTTACGCCAAAAGAGATGCAAGATTCTGAAAAGACAACACTTGATAAATGGTCTCTTGCCGCTTACAGCAGCATCCAACATAGCAATGGTATATATGTAAACACACTTCTTTCTTACGGAAAGTTAAAAGGAAATATTACCACAGCTCTTGTTGGAAATGCCGCAAAACTGGATGGTACTGAGATGCTTAATATATCTGCAACCATTGGTCAGAAATTAGCGACCAATACAAAAGGATTGGTATTTGAACCACAAGCACAATTCATTTATCAAAATCTCATGTTTGATATCTTCTCAGATGCCGATGGCTTAAAAGTAGACATGGGCAACCCGCATCAATGGTTGGTGCGGATTGGTGGACGTTTAACAAAAACTATAATGGCTGCTGAAGAAAATAAGGCTGTCTCCTTCTATGGTAAAATGAATGTGATCAGAGCTTTTGGTGATGGTAAAACCATAAAAATTGCTGATACCTTTCATGTTGATCCTACCGGCTCTTCAGTTGAGGGAGGCATGGGGGTGAATGCATATCTTTCTCAAAATATTGTATTAAACGCCGATATCAGCTATCGGCAAAAACTGCAAAAAGCCGGAATATCTGGCACCAATTTGTCTGGCGGGATACGTTATCGTTTCTAAAGCAGAAGCTAATTTTAACTTAAATAAAAGAGCAGCACTTTGTGCTGCTCTTTATATTTAAACTTATATTTTTTTAATTCTCAAAAATCATTATCACATTAAAGAAGATTTTGACTTATAATGTTTCTTTTACATATTGAATAAAAAACTGAATACCATAGCATTCTCTCATCAAAACACCCCATGCATAAAGCTTTTGTGCCTTATATCACCACACTTCAAGCGATGATATTTTTACAGCACAACAGAATAAGCATTCATGCGGATTTTAAAAAATTAGCCCCTTCTTCGCTGTGGACGCTCCATTTATTTTAGATGATCTGCATTTAATATACCTGCTATAAAGACTTGCTATCTGTTATAAATTCTTAAAGGCATATTTTTCCTCTAAAATCTCAATGCCACACCAACTCCACCATAAGACAATACATTGATTTATAAAGAGTGTTCATTGTTTTACATGTTAAATAAGAATCCAGAATAGCGTAAGATTATTTCATTTCAGATCCGTTCCATGTTGAAGCAACAAAAACCATATCTCTTGCAAGTTACAAGCGGGCAGAGCCCTTTTGGATAAAAACTATTAAGAAATGATTAAAAATACCCCTAATGAACCGTCTCAAATGCCAAGGGTTGTAGCAATACCCACGAGCTAGCAAATATGCGCCTGCTTACTCCTTTATGAAGCGTAAAGATCGTGGTGCTCAATGGATTTACCGTTATACCATTCACGAACACCACCGTGAAATGGGATTAGGTGCCTTAAGAAATATTTCTTTAAAAAAGCACGTGAATTGGCAACACAATGACGTTCTGTTTTACATGAGGGACGTGCCCCCATTAAAGAACGAGAGAAACAGAAGCGTGAAATAATGCGTAATCTTCATCATTTAACAGATAGTGCTTTAGATTCTTTTGAAAAAAATAAAGCTAAATTAAAGGATGGTGGTACAGAGAAAAGCTGATTTCTAGCCCTTTATTCTTTCCCAATAAGATCGCCTCCCCATTTAAAATATTACGCCAACAAAGGTATATGCAATATATTCACTCAAATCTGGATGCTCTCTCCAATCTGACATACAAAAACTAAAAACAGCAGAAGAAAATATTAAACCACTTTAATTTTTGTCTCAAACATATAGATTTAAACAACTAACCGCTTCGTATCACCACACTTCAAAGGACAGTACTCTATAAGGCTTATAGGCAGTGTTCATCACATACTCTCAAAAGACTAATGCATAAAACCTTAATTACCATAGCCCCAAGGAAGCTGTTTTTAAGGCATCACAGGCTGTTCTAAATATTCTCTTGATCGGGGGGGCCCTAAACTAAAAAGTGAAGCTCCCTATTAACTCAGTCTGCAAACAATGCTCTGTAAATAATCCGCCTTCTCTTAGTCCTCTTTCAGCCAGCTTCCCACAGCATGCGGTTCACATCACTACACCTTAAAGGACACTGTTTTAAGAACAGCATTTTACAATACAACAGGATAATAATTTAAATACCCAAATGCGCTTAAAACAAGTCTACTCACTAAACGCATTATTTATCCAAATAAACATGATCTACCTAATCATTGTCATCACTTAGAACAGCCAATATTCATCAAATTTGAATCATTCCTCTGTTTCTTTTACGCGTCCAGATAGTTGCATAGCTCTAGAAAGATCATTAACTGCATTTAAATGCGTCTGAAGCAATTCACTATTACGCTGTAATTTTTCTTGTAAATCAGACAACAAACTTTCAACTTCATGCTCAATATCTTGATTCATGTAGCGCTTCACATCGCTCATGGATTTATTAAGATCACGCAAACCACGTATTTTACATAAATTTATTTCTTCGTAATCTGGAACACCACTGCTCTCTAGCATATTGCTTTCATAATCAACAACTTGAGCTAATCCTTTAACAGCAGCAACAAATTTTGTCATCGCCCAATCACGATCAATAAGATTATTATCAAGAACTTTTGCTTTTGATGCAAAACTATCATCACCATATTGCACTACAGACATTTTTACTTCCCCTTCAACACTCTTGTTCAATCTTTCAAATGAGGGAGATTAAACAGGTTCTCTCCAATGCTGATACACTCAATAAAGCTCGTGGTGCGAACATCACTCAAACAACAGCACGACAATCCTTCAAAGCGTATACCACTTCAACTTTCAACGCATTCTCTCAAGTATTTTTCTTGCTTTGCTCCAAAACCATCATTGCTGCTATACTAATTCACCAAAACGCTATAAACTTAAACCTTACGCAGTAATATTGAAAATCCTACATTTGCTCTGTCTATTTTGGTCTATTTCGCCTTGCCAATTTTACCTTTGCCTATTTCGTCACCAGCACGCCTTCAACAGAAAACAACAACGCTCTCACGAGAACTTTGTCCATAAAAAGACCACCTGCCGACAAAAACCCACAGCATATCAAAGACTTAAGCTCATTAAAAATCTCAGCATTTTAACGATAGCAGCATCTTACCCTCCATAACCTTATGGCTTTCTCTGCACCTAAACTTGCATACCTTCCGGCACCCCATAAGATGGCACCCTACAAAATTAGTTTGCACCCATTCAAAAAGACACACCCTCCCCCGTACTCTTTCTGCACACATGCAGTATTTCGCATAAAAAACAAAAAGAACGCTCTTTTGAACAGATCAGCCATACAGCAATATAAAAAAAGACATCTTAGAATAGCTAAACAGCCATCAATCTCCCTTTTTTTAATTATCATTCGCTTTTCTTTGCAATGAACGACTATATAAGATTTTTTGAACCTTTTCAAGAGTTTCTTAGCCAATCAAGTTCGATACGTCTTCAATCGCATATTCACGCGCTTGTTTTAAAGAAACATCTCTTAAGTGTACCCAAGCCTATTTCGCGCCGTGGCCCATGAATAATATAATGATAAATCCCCCATGACGTGTATAAAATCCATTGAGCACTGTCCATCTTTACGCTTAATAAAAGAAGCAAGCCAGCACCATCACATATTTTGCTAGCCCCTCATGTTGCGATATCCTTGACATTTAAGTGCGGTTCAAAAAGCATGCCTTTCTTGTACAGTTTCACTTCGCATGGACCCTCCCCACTTGTAACTGCAAAAGACATGGTTTTGGTTGATTAAACCTCGAACAGATTTGGAATGAAAAAAATTACGGTATTCAGGACTCTAATTCAAATTGAATAACGATAGATTATCATTATCTATCAAAATATTATCCAATGCATAATGCTTAACGCTCCCCACATTGATATTTTCAGAATTTCCACAGCATCTTCCTATAGATTATTTCACTCCATAACACAGTTTTCTCTTAATATCGCGGCTTTACATGTGCTACTGGTATAAAAACATAGAAACAATCATTTTATAATAAAGGTACAATTTTTGTTACGAACTTTCTCTCATTTTCAATCTTCTAAATGCAGCTCTTCTCTTTCATAATCATCCCATCTCAAATCTATTCCATGTTGAATAAATTAAAATCACTTGCTTGCACATCACAAAAAACAACCTGATGTGTTGATAAAATACACTAAAAGAAAAATGCGTCTTATGAACCTTCTCAAATGCCAAGGGCTATAGTAAACATTGAAAGCAAGCGTACGAGATGACAGTGACTTGCTCTTTCATAAGTGTAAAGATGGGAGCATTCTATAGATTTTATATTATTTCACGAGAACTTTACTATTATACCATCTACGAGTGTCATCGTAAAATATTTGTCGTGTGCATTGAGAGATATTTTTTTACACGTACATAAATGTACAATACAAATATATTAATATACAACATAAGTATATTTCGTTTGGAACGTTCTTTTCTTTTGTGCAAAACATGCCCATTAGAGCAACATTAACCAATCTTGCTATGAAATAAACGATCAGAAAACATTTTTGTCTTCTTCCGCGCACCTTAAAGCACCAAGATCTTAACTCAATCTGCTCTGTACGCAGTCTGAATTTTTGTCAAGCGATCTTCTCTTGACTTTCCACTCATGTGATTCACTTAAACGAAAGGCTCAATAAATAAACCTACGAAATCAATTAATATTCTCTTTAAAACTTTCTTTTTTAGGATTTACAGTGCTCCAATTCCTCAAGCCTTTATAAAAAAGGAAAGATTCTAAGCTTGCCTAATATATTATATCAACATATACTACAGATTATAACATATTGTTATTCATAAAATCACCTCAAAAAGAACAGAAAGAGGTTTTTATGACTGATCTCGTAAAAGCCGCTG
>NZ_JBHIMK010000409.1:0-1019 GCF_042194085.1 Bartonella sp. MU70NMGDW | reverse complement strand
GGTGGTAAAGGTGGAGGTGGCCGTCCTGATATGGCGCAGGCTGGTGGTCCTGAGGGGAACAAAGCTGATGAGGCATTTGCAGCACTAAAAGATTTTTTGGAAAAAAATTAAAGAATGAAATCATTCTGCATAGGTTTTTTTTACATTTTTATATTGGGTTGGTATCTAAGTATCACGAATATCTGTCTTGTGTATTTCTGAAATGCAGATACAGCGTAATTGGGGAAAAATACATTTGTAAAGATAAAAGCAGTGTTTGTCTTTATTATTACTTTTTCATTTGGCATTATAGCCTCCAAGCGTTTCAGAAGTCATCGTTTTAAGATAAGATAGATTATGCAGCACTTCATGCTTTGCTGTGTATTCTTTTACTAGGAAGACTAGTTATGGCATTGCTCTTATAGATTGTTTTGAAGAAACCTCTCTTTTTATGAAAGGAATAACACAAGATTTATTGCATATGATTATCCTTATAAAGTTATAAGCTGTCATTATTCTATTAGTTTTCAAATAACTAAAATCCCTTTCCTTATAAAAGAGCTATTGTATTGTTTTCATTTTGCTTTTTATTTACAAGAAAACAATTTTTCGGTTTATCATTAAAAGGTTTTAAAAAGAATATTCTCCTATCTTTATAAATTTTTATTTCAAGTTATAAATTAATGAATTATCTATATAAATCAAATGAATGTTACATAAATTTAAAGATTTAGATTAATGTCTAATTTATTATCATATAATTGCCTTAATACATTGAGTTATAATGATAATTTATCGTTTTATATTTTGAATAAGAGCTACGAATATTCGTAGAATTTTATCATTTAAAATTCTGTGTATGTTAAATTAATCAAAATCACTCACGAATGTCGTTGTAAAATGGGCTTAGGAGCATTGAGAAATGTTTCTTAAAAAAGCCATATGAATGTGCAAAACAATGGCGTTCTGTTCTTTATGAGAGGACTATAAAGAACAAGATAAACAAAAGTGCAAAGCAATACAATAATATTCATTATTAA
>NZ_JBHIMK010000408.1:0-1027 GCF_042194085.1 Bartonella sp. MU70NMGDW | reverse complement strand
AAAGCTAAAACAGCCCAATGATAGAAACCGTGTGCCTATTAATAAAACAATCCCTGCCGAAATCAAGCGAGGAGACAACGGAATCTCATAAACTGATTTATGAAATTAATAATGTAATGGTCAGTCTTTCTAAATATGTGAAAATTAAAAGGAATAAAATATGCAAAAACTGATTATTAGCATAGCAATTAGTGCTTTTCTTGGAACAACAAACTTAGCAAAAAGTGAAACTTTTACTAAGCTAGAAGGACCTCACAGCCGTTTTGTTATAATTCCTGGTATGGGGTCAGGAGGTCTCAGTACAAGCACCGATTTTGATCTAATACCACCAAAAAGTTTAAAGCCACCATATAAACTTCCACCCAATATTAACGATCTTTCTACTTTTAGTAATAAGGGAAATCTCGCACCGACCCCACCTACTCTACCAGCAGAGTATCTGGAGCTTATTGATCTCTTAAAAAAACAGCTTGAGTTGAAAAAAGAACAACTTTCGCAAACAGAAAAAGCTTACCAAGCTATAACAAAGAGTCAGAAAACTGGACCTAACAAAATAGACTTTTCTAGTTTTTTTCTCAAAGAACCAGAATTACTCTATAGGAGTGATAAGCTTTCAAGGAAATCATATCAAAAAGTATTGGAGGATGAAAACAAAGTTTCTGGGTCTTTTGATCAAATGGGTAAAGCTATTTCGGGGCGTTTACAATTTGCATCGATACTAGATAAAGCTGTAAGTTTAGAAACTTTAGAAAACGTAGAAAATCGTTTTAAATACCTCAAAAATCTATTAGATAAAGTTCAAACAAAAGAAAACCTGAAAGATACTGCAGATCTTCAAGCACATATCGATGGTTCGTTAGCCATGATTCAAAATGAATTTATAAAGATGGAAATGGTAGCGCATTTACGTAACGCTGAGCAATCACTTATCAAAAAGAAAAGACGCGAACTTGATATGAAATTTTTTAACCATGAAAAAAAAAGGATGCCTATCATACGATGAAAATAAAAGCCAATATAGAAGGTT
>NZ_JBHIMK010000407.1:0-1028 GCF_042194085.1 Bartonella sp. MU70NMGDW | reverse complement strand
AAACAAATAGAGCAGGACAATAAAGTACGTATTTCCTATAAAATTAAAGAAGGAAAGGTATTTTCTTTTACTGTACCGTTTAAAGGGTTAAATGCGGCACTTGATTCTTTACGTCCTTAAAATTCATCGAGTATTTTTAACAAGAGTCATTTTTTCATAAATCGTTGTATTATATTTTTGAGTGTAAATTATAAGGACAAATAAGTAAGAAGTTTTATATAATATGATATCGAGATGATTTCTTGGAAAGAGTGAGAGTTTTATGAATATAAAGTCATAATAAGTTATTTATATGTAATAGAAAATCAAGTTAATGTTTTCCATAATGCTTAAAGAGTGATTTCGTTAGTTATTAAAAGTAAAAAAGATTAGAAACACTCGTTTTAAAATAATTAAAAAGAGGCTGCCTTACAATAATGAGTAGACAAAATTCTTTTTTTAAAACTTCAAATGGATTTTTATAGCGGTCTGATTAAGCATTAATATTTTTCAGATAAATTTATAATTCTAGAGATTTTTTTGAACGATAGTTTTTATTGGTATTCACAAAATAACAGCTATTGTAATTGCATTTTGTAGTACTATGGAACTTTTATTCCAGCATAAACAAAGCCATTTCATTGCATATAACAAACGAGGCTCGTGTGTGGATGTGGATAACGAGATTAAAAAAATTTTTCTTATAAAGCGTACTAATGTATAGGTTGTTGTGACCTTAAGAGTCAGCAAATAGCATGGTGTAGGTTTGTTGCAATAGAGATGTGCTCCGTGTAAATGGTATAAAGAAAAGAGCATAATTTATAAAAATTGATGTGAACGTAAACGATTAATTTATAGTTTTAAGTTCATAAAGAGATGCATGATTTCACGGAAACAACCGAAAGATTATACAAAAATCTGAATGATGCTAGTGTAGAAAATTTTAATGATAGGAAAAGAAAGAATGATTTCTTGTATTTATCATTTGATGCTGCATTATTGCTTTATTTAGGAATGAGCAGAAGAGTTTTCGCGTTTATTTATTGGGG
>NZ_JBHIMK010000406.1:0-1028 GCF_042194085.1 Bartonella sp. MU70NMGDW | reverse complement strand
CCAAGATCAATGGTTTTTTCTGTTTGTGTGTAGCGGGCTGCCAACACTCGAAAGGCTAAAGCCTCATCTTGATGAGCGGTCCAGCTCCTAGCATTGACAGAAGAAAAGCGTGGACCGGTCACGTAAGGGTGGCTTGAGACGTATCTCTGGTGTTCTGCATCAAAATCTCCAAGCTTTGCTAGTGAAACGGCATGATCAGCATCATCGGTTTTAATGACAAAGGCGGTGAGACGGTCATTAGGGACTAACAAAGGGACATCATAGCGTGCCTCTGCCCACCCTCCCTTTGCGCCCTTCATAGAATAAAAGCTTTGTGCTTGAATATCGGCGGTCGGATAACCGTTTTCTGTAGTGACCAAATCAATCACCAAATCATGGTTCTCATTACCGATTTTGCAAAGATGAAAGTCAATACCGGTGATTTGCCGTGTTTCATCGGGGGTAAAGACTTGCGCTTGTGGGTCAAATTGCATCCATATTTTCACAGTGGTGGTGCGCCGCATCACTTTCACATCAATCACACCTTGCCCTGTAAAAAGCCCCGTTGCAATGGTTCCACCTTTTCCCCGTGCCACAACATTTTTTGTGCCAGCGGTGATGTTTTGTGGAATTTTAAAAGTTCCTTCAAGGGTGCCCTTGCTATCGGCAACAAGGCGGCTCGCTGGCAAAACATTCACACCATCAAAGATGAGGCTTTCTAATTGTTCTAACTTGCCAAAGCCTTCAATTTTAAAGTGAAGGGTAATTTGTCTTAAAAAGTCGGTTTGTTCTTGATGTGCATTGACCAAGTCATCACGCACTTCTGTGTTACGGATAGTTCTGCCGCGATGTTTTCCCATAATGATTTGATTGGTGATACCCGAGAGCCAATCGGTGCGCTGTTCATGCCAAAAGTCTGTCGCGGGTTCAAGGGTTACTGTACCAGGCAGGGGTGCAAAATTTTGATAAGGATTGATTTTTTCGCAAGCCGTTGTCAACTCTTGCGCAATGATCACTTCATTTGTCCAGTCAAGGGTGACAGGCGCTGT
>NZ_JBHIMK010000405.1:0-1035 GCF_042194085.1 Bartonella sp. MU70NMGDW | reverse complement strand
GATTTCAAACTGCACTGCCTCTCGTCTAGACACAATACGCCTAAGTACAGCAATGTCATTAAATACGATTTGCTACAATTTGTCAACATAAAAATAACACATATTGATATATTCAAAGGGAATCAGTTAGTGATAATTCCAATAAAACCAATTAAAGAGCAATAAACATGACAATCGTATTAATTATCTTATGTATTCTACTATTACTTCCATTTATTGGAATTATACTGGAAGCCTTATGTGCTATAATTGGTTACGGTATAGGTGCCGCTATGATTGGAGGTCTTATTTTTCTATTAATAATAGGAGCAAAGTTCTTAGGATTTATATATAGCTTGTATTTAATAATAGCGTTTCTGGTATTGATTACAATTTATAACCTGAAATCAAACGGAAACACATGGGGAGAAGCAATTTCATACAGCACTGCAGTATTTTTACCACTGCTTATCTTATGGTCTCTTACGTGGCTTCTCGGTTGGAATCCTGATATGATCGATATAGCATCAGTATTGATGCTAATAGCGGTAGTATGTTCTATTATTGCGATCCTAATCACATTCAATCCTCCGACGGAAGATATTAAAGTCTATTCTGGACTTATAGTTAAAATATATTGCGTAATATCTATATTTTTGGCAGGTCTTTGTTGGAGCAAAACGACGGCAATAATAACGGCAATAGTATCAGGAATAATATTAATTGGCTATTTCATTAGGGTTGCAATGATTGCATGTTCAGATAATGATAAACCTGATGAAGAAAAAGTCTCTAATAAAAATGCTTTCGAAGAGCATTAAGAGCAACACGTAATGAATTCACAAGATATGGTAGCATTTGATCTTCTATCACGAGGTACTGTAGCGCAGCGTGAAGATTGTACTGTCTATAAAGGCATTGTGCTTCTTTTAGTGCCTCTTGCGTGTTTATAAACTGCTCTGTTGCAAATGCTACCCATTTATCTCTTGCCTTATCATCTGAAGATGACGGCATTTCGTCATAAATCGCATTAGGCAAGCCTTTTGCACAAAGGTA
>NZ_JBHIMK010000404.1:0-1038 GCF_042194085.1 Bartonella sp. MU70NMGDW | reverse complement strand
TCTTTTAATTTAGCTTTACGATTTTCAAAAGCATTTAGGATAATGTCTTACGTTTTTGTTTATTGCATTCTTTTTATAGGATCCACCCTCAATCAGAGATGATTTCATAAGTCCAACCTTGGCTTGCGCAATAAAGCTCAAGAACCTGTTTTTATCGCTCTCAATCGTCTTTTTGATGGCTCGATACACGAGCATAAGCAATAGTTTTTTTGTGAAAGTTCTCTTGAATGGAAAAGATCAGGTCTCAGCTTGGATAGGTCATAACGGTGGTGAATTACTACCGTATGCTCAGAAATAATTCCGCCTTCACCTTCCCAACGGCGTAAAGTGCTAATCGACTCCCCCAAAGTTTGAGCTGCCCTACCTATCCCAATAAATCTATCTATAATATATATTATTAAAACACATATAAATAGATTACAAGAAAACTGTTAAAGCCCCTTATGCAAAACAGAGCACCCCAAACGGAATACACTTGTTGTTGTGTATTCACACGCTTGTTTTAAAGAAATATTTTTCAAAGTACATCAAGCCCACTTCATGTCAGTATCCGTGAGCGATATAAGACGGTAAAGCCTCCCAATGAAGTAATATAAAATCTATAGAGCACCATTATCTTTACACGCTTAATAAAAAGAGTAAGCTAGCACCATCATACATTTTGCTAGCCACCAATGGTTGTGGTCAGACCTTGGCTGTTAAAAGTGTTTATAAGAGACATTTAAAATTCTTTCTTTAATATTTTTTATCCATAGACTGTTTCCTCTATCGAGAGACATGGTTTTGATTAATACAACATGGAACAGGTTTTAAAGGATAGAATCCTACAGTATTATTATTTTCATTCAACATGAAAATAATAAGTTATCCTTATAAATCAAACCGATGTCTCAGAATGAAGATGTTTATGAAAAGAATCTAAAAGTTTTTTTTGCGAGTGTTTGAATAAGTCCTTTGTTTTTCTTAATTTTAGATACAAAAGACTATCGCTAAAGCACCAAAAGTAGATCATGTTGATAAATAGATGAAACTTTGATG
>NZ_JBHIMK010000403.1:0-1043 GCF_042194085.1 Bartonella sp. MU70NMGDW | reverse complement strand
TATGAAGTGCAACTGGTCCTGCATCCTTACCTTTACCTAAAGTTACACTCGTGTAATCAATGCCGCCATTATCACCATCTTTTTTATCATAGTGAACAACAGCTGAATCATCAGACTGAAGGCTGGTAGAAAGATCTTTCAGACTTGCATCAAGCTGACCCTTGTTAACCGCTTCATTACTCTTCGTTGCTTCCCCAACACCGGAAAGAATCCTATCCCCTTTGTCTTTATTTGCGATGTTGATTTCACTGCCTTCTACTTCTTTACCAATATTGATAACCTTCGTATCATCATCCTGCTTAGCAAGACTATCACTGACTACATTGGTCACATCATTGTGAACATTCGTTATAGAACTTGCAACACCTGCAAGTGCTTCAGCTACGCTCTTGTAGCTTTCTTCACTTTCTTTACCTTCTGCATCAACTTTCTTAACCTTAAAACTTGGTGCTTTCCAATTTCCATCTTCATAGCCAGCACCTCCACCAAAATAGGTTGCTATTGTTTGATTCATTGAATAAAGCTGACCACCCGTAACAGCATCTGTTGATTTAGCGGTGATCTCACCATTTGCTAGAAACGTAATTCTACTGTTTTCTTGTGTCCTGACAGCTCTGCCTTTTTCTTCTTGCTTCTTCTCATGACGTGCTACAAACGCATTGGCTTCATTACTCCAATTCAAAGAATCCTGCGCTACTCCTTCAGAAACTTCCTTAATCCGTGCATTCACAGTCTTGATATTTGCATCAAGACCAGTAAATGCACTACCAACATTATCAAAAGAACTGTCTGTTATCTTACCATCTGCATCAACCTTAGATAACTTGTAGGTCGGTCCTGTAAACGCGCCATTATTAAACGCCGAATCACCACCAAGGAATTTAGCTACATTCTGAGAAATTGTGTTGATCTGACTACCGGTGATTGCGTCATGTGAACTCTCACCAATGGCACCATCTTTTACATTATGAAGTGCAACTGGTCCTGCATCCTTACCTTTACCTAAAGTTACACTCGTGTAATCAATGCCGCCATTATCACCA
>NZ_JBHIMK010000402.1:0-1045 GCF_042194085.1 Bartonella sp. MU70NMGDW | reverse complement strand
GGGTCATAAAAACGAAGGATCAAAGAAAAAATGGTGCTTTTTCCTGCTCCGGAAGCCCCAACAAAAGCAACCGTTTCGCCTGCTTTTACAGAAAATGAAAGCGAGCGTAAAACCTTCTCTTGTGGTCTAGAAGGATAGGTAAAATCAACCTGATCAAAAACAAGTTCACCTCGAACAGGTTGCTCTAATGATAAAGCATTTTTAGGTGCTACAATAGTAGGTTGTTCTTGTAATAATTCGGCAAGCCGTTCAGCAGCGCCTGCTGCTTGGATTAATTCTGCTCCCAGTTCCGATAATTGCGCAAAAGTAGAAGCTCCAAAAACTGCATAAAGGACAAATTGCCCTAATGTTCCTCCTGTCATCGTTCCATTCAAAACATCGCGCGATCCAATCCATAAAACAGCAACCACACTGCTAAAAACCAAAAAAATTGCAAACCCCGTAAAAAAGGAGCGCAGGATCACGGAAGCACGTGCTGTTTGAAAAGCACGTTCTATCAATTGTGAAAAACGTATTGTAACGAGTTTTTCAGCGGTAAAAGCTTGCACAGTGCGAATAGCACTTACCTGCTCTGTAGCAACAGCATTGGCATCTGCGAGACGATCTTGCGCCGCACGGGTACGAGAGCGAACTTTACGTCCAAAGACGACCAAGGGAATGGCCACAACAGGAATAGCAGCCAAAACCAACAAAGACAGTTTAGCATTGGTGATCACCATCATCACAACGGCTCCGATCACGATAATCAGCTGACGCAAAGCGGTAGAGGCAGTAGAGCCCACAGCTAATTTTATTTGTGTGGTATCTGTGAGAAGCCTTGAAACAATCTCTCCTGAATGTGACCGATCAAAAAAAGCAGGAGAAAGTTTCATAATATGAATAAACACATCACGCCGTAAATCGGCAACAATCCGTTCTCCCAAGGTGATAACACAGTAATAACGGGCTGCTGAAGCAAATGCGAGAAACAAGGCTAAGATAAACAAAATTCCGAAGTAAAAATTGATATGTCCATGGCTTGAAGTAGAAAACCCATGATCAAACA
>NZ_JBHIMK010000401.1:0-1046 GCF_042194085.1 Bartonella sp. MU70NMGDW | reverse complement strand
AACTGTTTTAAGAAAAAATGCATTGATTTTTTATCTATATAATTTTCTAGTAAAAAAGGTAAGAACTTACGGATTTAGTGTAAGATTTTCATCTTAAAGCGCGTTGTCCTTTTCAAAAAGCGTGGTTCGGTGCTATTATTATAAATTCAGTACGGACTTTCCACTCCATTGCTGGTCTATTCGTCGTTTTGTGATATTGCTTGCTTAATAAAGCGCGTACTTTTCTTACTGTAATAGCTTTTGCTAGACGAAGGTAGATTATTGTGTCAGTCTGTTTGTGTAATCTCCAAAACAACTGTACAATCGATTTGAGAGGAATAAAAAGCTTAAAAAGTAAAAAAATATTTTCTTTTGATTTGGCTTTTCATCTTTCTAAAGTATCCACGGTAATATCTTATGAAGAGATTATGCATTACCTCATGCTTTTGTTTATCATGTTCTGTAATGGAGTAAGTCCCCTCACGAAAGACAAAGCGTCTCAAGCAAAATACACTTACATTGCCAATTCACGTACTTATTTAAAAGAGACATATTTCAACACGCTACAAGCCTATTTTACGACAGCGCCTGTGAATGGTATAGCTGTAACTCCTTTAGACATCACCATCTTTACACTTATGAAGATATAAACCGACACCATAATACACTTTGCAAGCCCCCAATGTTTTGTGCGATAATTCTTAACACTTGAGAGGTTGATAAGAAGTATTTTTACTCTCTTTTTTAATAATTTTTATCCATATACGAATCCTACTTATGACGCGTAAGCAAGCGATTTTATTGAATTCAATATGAGAGGAAATATAACGAAATAATCTTACAGTATTTTGAATCAGATACACGTTAAAAGATTATAATTTATCATAATAAATCAATGTACTATCAATATAAAATAACAAATAAAAAATCTTTTTGTCTCTCATACTTTAAAACATTAAAATGGAGCTAGGTGGCAGATAAAAAGTGCAGCATATTACTTTTGCTAACGCTGAATAAAAATAAAATCTTTTCTTTGGTTGTCAATAATTCCTCAATTTGCAGAAATA
>NZ_JBHIMK010000400.1:0-1046 GCF_042194085.1 Bartonella sp. MU70NMGDW | reverse complement strand
ACTTATGGCCTCCCCATGCTTATGATCAATGAAGATAATCGCATTCTGGTTGTAAAAGATCGTTCTGATTTACATCGATTTTTTGGTACAACAGCACATTCTAAACAAAAGCGTTTTTTACTTCGTTATAGCAATCCGTTAGGTTTGCGTTTGGTGATTTCGAATCGAATTGCACTCCAGTAATATTAATATGTATTCATTTTTGTACTACCATAAGCATTTATCTTGTTGTGCCGTAAAACATCGTTGTTTGGGCGGTAATATAAGGCATGTAAACTTCACACATGAAGTGTTTTTAGAGGACATGGCGAATATTCTTAAGTTTTCTTGTTCGTCTTTGTGTAAGTGAAAACCAAGAGGAACTCGCTCAATGAGAGAGCAAGACGTTTACAGACGGCTTTGGTATGACTGTTCGTTCTTTATGGCAAAGAGGAAGTCAATGATTGTAAACGAGAGTTTTTTGACACCATACATTGGCAGCAGGAATCGGTTATGTTAAACGCTTTTTTCGAAGAGGTAAAAACTAGTTTTCATAACAATAGAAACCGTTCTTTGGCGGTGTAATTTTGGTTTTTGCCACATCATTAAAATACGAGCAGCTTGCTAGAAGTATTTTTTACTTTTTTTATAAATCATTTCTCTATGTTGAATGAGAGCTTTGAATATTAAAAATATTCTTATTTGATCTCCCTCTTATAATCAAAATCATTTTTTTTGCACGTTATAAGAAGGGTTAGAGTGTGGATAAAAAACATTAAAAAAGAGTAAACACTTTCTAATAAAGTGTTTAGATAGAAATGGTTATCGTAACATTGAGAGTTGGAAAATACAATGATGGTATCGGTTTTTATCTTTATTCCAGAAAGATGGCAGAATGGATTTATACTATTTACAGGTAGTGTCGTAAAATGGGAGTGACGAGCATGAGAGATATTGTTTAAGAATCTGTACGTGAATAACATCAGTATCTTTTTTTGGCATTTTATTTTTCGTAAAAGCGGAATTTCATTAAAAAACGCGATAAATAAAAGAAATGATAGTATATA
>NZ_JBHIMK010000040.1:0-15616 GCF_042194085.1 Bartonella sp. MU70NMGDW | reverse complement strand
TTTTTTATCTCTTTTGTAGAAGATCTTAATGTTTTGTGATGGCATCAATGATGGTATTCACATTATGTTCCATCATATCCAGATAAGTTGCTGCGGGGCCATTTTTATTTGACAATGCATCAGAATAAAGTGTCCCACCAATTTTCAAACCTGTTTCTTTTGCAATCTGTTTTATGAGACGGGGATTAGAGATATTTTCAACGAATAGTGCAGCTGCTTTATTCGCCTTAATTTGTTTGATAAGTTTAGCAACATCGGCTGCGGTTGCTTCAGATTCTGTTGAAGAATTTTGAGGGGCGAGGATAGTAAAACCGTATTCTTTTGCAAAATAGCCAAAGGCGTCATGAGATGTGATAATGATACGTTTATCTTTAGGGATGGTAGTAATTTTTGTTTTCAGGGTATCTTGTGCTATTTTAAGTTTTTGGATGTAGGTTTCGGCATTTTTTTTGTAGCTTGTGCAGGATTGTGGATCGATTTTACAAAAAGCAGCAGCGATATTCTTCACATAGATTTTGACATTGGGAATTGTTTGCCAAGCATGTGGATCAATAACGCTGTGGTGATGATGGGCGTTATGTTCTTGATTTTTCATTTTGAGGGAGGGAATGTTAGCGCTAACTTTGACAAGAAGTGCTTTTGTACCGCTTGCTGTAATGAGGCGATCAATGAATCCTTCTAAATGAAGTCCGTTGATGAAAATAATTTGAGCATTTCTAAGAGCTTGAACATCATGGGGGGTAGGTTCATAAGTGTGGGTATTTGCATTGGGACCTACAAAAGTGGTCATAGAGATATGGTTGTCTCCTACATTTTTTACGAGATCTGCGAGAATAGAAAAGCTCGCAACAACTTTGATTTTATTGTTTGCAGAAGCAGAAAATGGAGAAAAAGAAAGCAATAAAGCTCCAAGAAGAACAAATTTTTGAGGAAACTTAGGCACATTTTTTTCCTTAAAGTGAGGAGGTATAAAAGAGGTGGGGAAACCATGTTACAATAAGTCCACGTGGACTTATCAAGCAGGAAAAAAGATAAATAAATCCTGCGGCAATGATAATAGCAGGGCCGGAGGGAAGTGAAAGATGAAAAGAAAGCAGGAGACCACATACGCTAGAAATGATTCCAAAAAGAGTGGAAAGTGCGCAAATAGGGCCTAGCCGTGAAAACCAAAAACGGGCTGTAATAGCTGGAATCATCATAATGCCAACGGAAAGTAATGTTCCTAGTGATTGAAATCCTCCAACCAGATTCAACACCACAAGTCCAAGCAATGAAATATGAATATATTTACTCAATGGAGAGAGTGATTTAAAAAAGAGGGGGTCAAAGCTTTCTAAAACGAGTGCACGCCAAAAAATACAAAGGCTGCATAGTGTAATCAGCATTATAGTAGTGATTAACCAGAGGGCTTGTGCATCAAGTGCAAGAACCGATCCGAATAGGAGATGAAGCAGCTCAATTGTTGAGTCTTTTAGTGAGATAATAATGACACCTGCCGCGAGTGCAATAAGATAAAAGACAGTCATGGATGCATCTTCTTTCTGAAAGCTATTTCGTGAAATTAAAATGGTTGCTAAAGCGACAATAATACCAGCGAAGATGCCACCAAGTGTCATAGATATGAGGGAAAAGCCACAAATCAGAAAAGCAGTTGCAACACCAGGAAGAATGGCATGAGAGATAGCATCTCCTGTCAAGCTCATTCCACGGAGCATCAAAAATACACCAACAGGACAAGCGCTAATAGACAGGAAAATAGAACCGATAAGGGCGTTTTGCATAAATTGGAAATCAACAAAGGGAGCAAGAAAAAATGCATACACGTCTTATAACCTAAGAAAGAGAGGATCATTGATAGGAAGATTTTGTTTTTGTGTGCTAATAGGAAAAGAATTGGAGGTGAGAGGTGGCATAACGTGATGAATAGTGTTGTTTAAAAACTGGGTTGTTTCTCCATAAAAGGCGTTTTGTTGATTAATTTGAATCATTTGGGGGAAAAATTCTTGCACGATGAGAGGGTTATGGAGTGCTGTGAGAACTGTGCGTCCTTGCTGTTGCCAGTATGTGATCAGTGCAAGAAGGTCTTTTTGGGTCTTATGATCTACACCATTAAAAGGTTCATCAAGCAAAATAATATTGGCATCTTGCACAATGATACGTGCGAAAAGAGCGCGTTGTAATTGCCCGCCTGATAATGTTTCAAGCGAACGGGGTGCGAGTTCTGTAAGCCCAACCATTTCAAGCGCATTTTGAATCTGAGAATCATAAGGGCGCTGGCTTTTCCATAATCCACAAAAAGACCACAGCCCTGTTTTTACAAGCGTTTTCACATCAATTGGAAATGTTTGATCTACATCACATTGCTGAGAAAGATAAGCAATGCGGCTTTTTTTTGGTTTTGTAATTTTTCCCTTAAGAGGTTTAATCAATCCGGCGATGGCTTTTAGCAGTGTCGATTTTCCAGCGCCATTATCACCTGTTATTGCGACCAATGAACCAGCTTTTAACTTCGCTGAAAAGTTCTTTATTGCTATTCTATTTCCATAGCCTAATGTTGTCTTATTGAAGTGCAGATCCATATTTTTTACCATCGTTGCTTATTATTTTGGAAACTATGTAATAATATAACGTTTGTCAATAAAATGTTATATTATTACATAATTTTGAGGACTGAAAATTTTAGTGTGAAGATCGTGGAAAATTAAAAATAATAATTGAATTCACCTTGACGAAAGAGAGAGAGTATATACTATATATAGTATCAAAATGATTGGTGATTCTAAATAAGCACAAGAGAGGGTGTTAGTGTGTTTCGTTTGGTATCTAAGTTATTTCCATTATTGTAAAGAGTTTATTGACCAAGGGCATAGCAGTGCTTTTGCTGAAGGATCTCTTTTGGAAGGATTCCTTTCGTTTTTGTAATTGATTTTTGCCGAAAAAGAGTAAAACAGAGCTCTTGAAAAACGGTAGTTTAGAACGTTAGTTTTTTAGACAGCAGGAGGGAATTGTAATGCAAGCAAAAGATTGTTTATAACTGGGGGGCTTTGCCATTTAAGTTATAGAATAATCGCTTATTCTCATCATAGTCTTTGAAGTTATTTGATGAGGAATTCTGTTATGTTCAGGAAGCTATGTACTATTTGAAAATAACCACATGTTTTGCGTACAATTTCTGTTTTTTGTTATTCTTGAGTACTTATAAAATTATTAGATTGACCTTTTAGGGTTGATTGTTTGGAATTGTGAAAGTTGAAGAAAATGTCGATCACTATTTATAGCAAACCATCTTGTGTCCAATGTGATGCTACACGCCGCGCTTTTGATGCAAAAGGCATTCATTATCAGGTTGTTGATATTTCTTGTGATGAACAAGCATACAGTTTTGTTCAATCTCTGGGGTATCGTCAGGTTCCTGTTGTTGTTTGTGGTGAAAATCATTGGTCTGGTTTTAGACCAGATATGATTAGTGGTCTTTGTGCTTAATGGGGCTTATTGTTTATTATTCGAGTGCAACGGGTAATACAGAACATTTTGTCTCGCAACTTGGTCAACGACTCTTCAAAATTGATAAAAGAAAGCCTTCTGCATTGGTTGGTGAACCTTATGTACTGATTGTTCCTACATATGCAGATGGTGAAGGAAGAGGAGCAGTGCCGAAAGCCGTTATCCATTTTCTTAATGAAGTTGAGAACCGAAAATTAATTCGTGGTGTCATTGGTGGTGGGAATCGTAATTTTGGTTGTTATTATAATTTAGCAAGTAAAATCATTGCTGAAAAATGTTGTGTACCTTGCCTTTATCGTTTTGAGCTGCGTGGAACTGATGAAGATGTTCTTTATGTAAAAAAGGGATTGGAAAGATTTTGGAAACAATTGGTATAGGACAATCGCAGAAATCGGATCAGATTACTGATTATCATGCGCTGAATGCAATGCTTAATCTTTATGATGAAAATGGTCATATTCAATTTGATATGGATCGACTTGCCGCACGGCAATATTTTCTTCAGCATGTTAATCAAAATACAGTTTTTTTTCATAACCTGAAGGAAAAAATAGACTACTTAATAGAAGAAGGTTATTACGAAAAAGCTTTATTTGAGCTTTATGATTTTTCTTTTATTAAAAAGCTTTTTAAACGTGCTTATGCATTTAAGTTTCGTTTTCCTACTTTTTTAGGCGCATTTAAGTACTATACCAGCTATACATTAAAGACTTTTGATGGGAAACGTTATCTTGAACGTTATGAAGATCGTGTCTGTCTTGTAGCTTTATATTTGGCACAAGGGAATAAAGCTCTTGCTGAAAATTTTGTGGATGAAATTATTACAGGACGTTTTCAACCGGCAACACCGACATTTTTAAATGCTGGGAAAAAACAACGTGGTGAATTGGTTTCGTGTTTTTTGCTACGTGTTGAAGATAATATGGAATCGATAGGTCGTTCGGTTAATTCGGCTTTGCAGCTTTCAAAACGTGGTGGAGGTGTGGCGCTTTGTTTAACCAATTTGCGGGAAGCTGGAGCACCAATTAAGCAAATAGAAAATCAGTCCTCAGGTGTCTTACCGGTGATGAAACTCTTAGAAGATTCTTTTTCTTACGCCAATCAGCTTGGGGCACGACAGGGGGCTGGAGCTGTTTATTTGCATGCCCATCATTTAGATATTATGAAGTTTTTGGATACAAAGCGTGAAAATGCTGATGAAAAAGTTAGAATCAAAACGCTTTCGCTTGGTGTCGTTATTCCTGATATTACTTTTGAGCTTGCACGGAATAATGAGGATATGTATCTCTTCTCATCTTATGATATCGAGCGTGTGACAGGTAAGCCCTTTAGCGATATTTCTTTAACGGAGCATTATCGTTCTTTTGTTGATAATGCAAAGATTCGTAAAAACAAAATAAGTGCACGCGTTTTTTTCCAGACATTAGCAGAAATTCAATTTGAATCAGGTTATCCCTATATTTTATTTGAGGATACTGCTAATCGATCGAATCCGATAGCTGGGCGCATAAGTATGAGCAATTTATGTTCAGAAATTTTGCAGGTGAGTGAGGCGAGTGAACTGGAGACAGATTTAACTTATCGCACGATTGGAAGTGATATATCCTGTAATCTTGGATCTATGAATATTGCCAAAGCAATGGAAAGTCCTGATTTCGGACAGACCGTGGAATCTGCTGTTCGTGCCCTTACTGCGGTTTCGGATATGAGTAATATTGCCTGTGTGCCTTCCATTGCGAAAGGCAATGCTGAAAGTCATGCGATTGGTTTGGGACAAATGAATTTGCATGGGTTTCTAGCGCGTGAACAGATCTATTATGGGTCTCCAGAAGCGATAGATTTTACCAATATCTATTTTTATATTGTGACATATCACGCCATACGGGCTTCCAATTTGATTGCACGTGAACGTCAAGAAATGTTTGCAGGGTTTGAAAAATCAGCTTATGCAGATGGACGTTTTTTCGAAAAATATATTGAAAAAGAATGGAAACCGCAATTTGCGCTTGTGCAAGAGCTTTTTGCACGGAATAATATTGTTATCCCAGATCAAAAGGATTGGCAGGAACTGAAAAAATTAGTCATTGAGTATGGGCTGTATAACCGCAATTTGCAGGCAGTTCCACCTACGGGATCTATTTCCTATATTAATCATGCCACTTCTTCTATTCATCCAATTGCTTCAAAAATTGAAATTCGCAAAGAGGGAAAAATTGGGCGCGTTTATTATCCCGCTCCTTATATGGATAATACGAATTTAAATTTTTACCAAGATGCTTATGAGATTGGTCCTGAAAAAATTATAGATACCTATGCTGCTGCAACACAGCATGTTGATCAAGGTCTTTCATTAACATTATTTTTTCCTGATACCGCTACCACACGTGATATTAACCGCGCACAAATTTATGCCTGGAAAAAGGGTATAAAGAGTATTTACTATGTACGATTACGGCAAGTAGCATTAAGTGGAACAGAAGTTGATGGCTGTGTTTCGTGTAGTTTATAGGAGATCATCATATGACAAAGATTACAACCAAAAATCCTGTTGTGTGCGCTGTTAATTGGAATAGATTACATGATGAGAAAGATCTTGAAGTATGGAACCGCTTAACTGGGAATTTTTGGTTACCTGAGAAGGTACCACTTTCCAATGATATTCCTTCATGGTCAAGCTTAACGGATGAAGAACGTAAACTGACAATTCGTGTTTTTACAGGATTAACGCTTCTAGATACAATTCAAAACACCGTAGGAGCCATTTCGCTTCTGGCTGATGCGATAACAGAGCATGAGGAGGCAGTTTTGACGAATATTGCCTTCATGGAAGCGGTTCATGCACGTTCTTATTCCTCTATTTTTTCAACCCTTTGTTCGACGGTAGAAGTTGATGATGCGTTTAGATGGTCAGAAGAAAATATTCATTTGCAGAAAAAGGCTAGATTAGTACTTGAGCGTTATGAAGCAAATGATCCACTTAAGAAAAAAATTGCTTCGACTTTGCTGGAAAGCTTTTTATTTTATTCTGGCTTTTATTTGCCCATGTATTGGGCCAGTCGCGCTAAGTTGACCAATACAGCAGATCTCATTCGATTAATCATTCGTGATGAAGCAGTCCATGGTTATTATATAGGTTATAAATTCCAATTGGGCTTTGCAAAGCTTGATGAAGCCAAAAGACAAGAAATTAAAGATTTTGCTTTTAACCTGCTCTTTGACCTTTATAATATCGAGTGCAAATATACTGAAGATCTTTATGATGCACTTGGATTGACAGAAGATGTTAAAATTTTTCTTCATTATAATGCTAACAAGGCTTTAATGAATTTAGGTTTTGAAGCTCTTTTTCCCCCTGAGGTTTGTCGTGTTAATCCCGCTATTTTGGCAGCTTTATCACCAAACTCTGACGAAAATCATGACTTTTTTTCAGGGGCAGGTTCTTCTTATGTCATTGGCAAGGCGGTTGCTACCACGGATGATGATTGGGAATTTTAATGTTTGCATGCAAATAGAAGTGCGCGGGGTATTCCACTTAGATCTTTACGCACTTCTAAACATTGAAAACCATTTTTTTTAAATAAATTGCAGACTTCATTTTCTTGAGAGTAACCAATTTCAACAGCGACATAGCCGTTTTCTTTTAAGTAGTTGGCTGCTTCATGGGCGAGTTTTCGATAAAAATAAAGTCCATCTTCCCCTCCTATCAGGGCGCGCAATGGGTCATGTAAGCGCACTTCTTTTGCAAGTTTTTTGATATCTTGTGCGGGAATATAAGGTGGATTGGAAACAATGAAATCAAAGCGATCTGCGACAGCATCAAACCAGTCGCTAAGAAGAGGTGTGAAGCGGTGTGCTACTTCAGCATTCTTTGCATTTTTTTTCGCTGTTTTAAGGGCATCTTCAGAAATATCGACTGCCACCGCATAGGATTGGGGAATTTGTTTAAGGAGTGTAATGGCAATGGCGCCACTTCCTGTTCCCATATCAAGGAATGTTGTTCTTCCCGAATTTTCGACCTGTTTTTGGAGAAAAGGGAGAACAAGATCTATCAGCGTTTCTGTATCAGGACGAGGTTCTAACGTCTCTTGAGACAATGTAAAAGATATACCATAAAATTCTCGTGCTCCTATAATACGATAGACGGGTTCGCCTGCAATACGCCGTTGTAAAGCCTGTTCTATTTGTATAATATGCTCAGAAGACAGATGCATATCTGGTTTAGAAATTCTTTCAGCAGCATTTATTCCTGTTATCCATTCAACGAGTATTTTCGCATCGAGATCGGCTTCAGCAATTCCTTTCGTGCGCAATTTTTCTTGCATTTGTTGGATGACATTCTTGAAAGAATATTTTCTCAATTATTATCCATTTCCATCAGCAGTGTTGTTTGATGATCTGAGATGAGTGCATGAAGAAGCTCATCAAGATCTCCCTCTAGAATGCGATCAAGCTTATACAAGGTTAGATTAATACGGTGATCCGTGACACGTCCTTGTGGAAAATTATAGGTACGAATACGTTCTGAACGATCACCAGAACCAACTTGGCTTTTACGAGAAGCTGAACGTTCACTTTCCGCTTTTTGTCGTTCGATATCGAATAAGCGTGCCCGTAAAATTTGAAGGGCTCGTGCTCGGTTTTGATGTTGTGATTTTTCTGCTTGTACGACCATAATTCCTGTTGGAATATGCGTGATACGAACAGCTGAATCCGTTGTATTAACATGCTGTCCTCCTGCTCCAGATGCACGCATTGTGTCAATACGAATATCTTCAGGGCGAATATCAATATCAATTTCTTCAGCCTCCGGAAGGACTGCAACGGTAGCAGCAGATGTATGGATACGTCCACCGGTTTCTGTTTCGGGGATGCGTTGCACACGATGAACCCCTGATTCATATTTCAATTTAGAAAAGACACCTTTTCCTGAGATAGTAGCAATAATCTCTTTATATCCGCCAACTTCTCCCTCACTGAGTGAAATAACTTCTACTTTCCAATGGTGAGCATGGGCATAACGTTCATACATACGGAAAAGATCACCGGAAAAAAGTGCTGCTTCTGATCCACCTGTTCCTGCTCGAATTTCAACAATAGCGTTTTTTTCATCAGCAACATCTTTAGGCAAAAGCAGAATCTGGAGTTCTTTTTCAAATTGCTCTACTTTTTTATATAACAATGGTAGCTCTTCTTGGGCAAGATTACGCATCTCTATATCTGTTTGTTTATCATTGATAATCGTTTCTAATTCTGTAATCTCTCCGTAAAGAGCATTTAATGCGCGTATAGAGGCAATAACGGGTTGTAGTTCTGCATATTCAGAAGCTAATTTGACATATGTTTCAGCATTTGGATTAGTCGTCATTTGGCTTTCAATTATTTCAAAGCGCTTTTCAAGCTGTCTCATACGATCTTGTGGCAAAGAAACCATGATAATATTGGCCTAATTTTTCATAATACAATTTTTATAATATTTTGTTGCAATGATTTTTCGTTATAATGCTGACAATGAATTACCGTATAGCATCATACAAAAAGGGGTAATAGAGCAAAAAAATTTTTTTGCCAATGGAAACTGTTATATCTTAAAGGTAAATTTTTATAAAACTTGATTTACCTGAGGTATTTTATCTAATGATATATAATCACTTTTTTAAGAGTTTTTTTTTCCGTAAAGTTCAAGGCGGTGATGAATAATATCATAGCCAAGGGACTTTGCAATTTCCTCTTGCAGCTTTTCAATAACATCAGAATGAAACTCGATAACTTGTCCTGTTTCTATATCAATGAGATGATCATGATGTTGCCCATCTGCTTGCTCAAAACGAGATGGACCACCACTAAAGCTATGGCGATGAATTGTTCCATTTCCTTCTAATGTTTTCATGGTTCGATAAACAGTTGAGAGTGAAATACTCGAATCTATTTTGTTTGCACGCTGAAAAATCTCAAATGCATTGGGATGGTCATTTGTATCAGCCAAAATATCAAGAATAACTCGTCGTTGACGTGTTACTCTTAAACCAGCTGTGCGCAATTCTTGCTCATAATTTCGCTTTTTATTCATTTTCATAGTTTGCTTTTCAAACAAAGGCTCCATGACAGTGTTTGTATTTTTTCTCTGAACCGCAAGGACAACGCTCATTACGTCCAACTTTTCCCCATGTGGTTACATCGTTAGGGTCACGATCTTGTGGATTAACAAATCTATTTTCTTGTGATCGTGCCCATAAGGTGGGAGCATTTTCTTGACTTTGATCATTAAAAACAGAAGAAGCAGCATCAGTTTGCTCAGGCATGGTCGGTTCTGTAGGTTGTTGAATGATTTCAAAGCGCATAAGCTTAGAAGTGACAATTCTGCGCAAATTTCTCAACATACTTTGAAAGAGTTCAAAAGATTCTGTCTTATATTCATTGAGCGGATCCCGCTGCGCATAACCACGAAAACCAACAACAGAACGCAAATGGTCTAAACTCACCAGATGTTCACGCCATAACGTGTCAATAGTTTCGAGCAATACTGCCTTGTGAAAATAAGCCATAACTTCTGGAGAATAGCGTTCAGTACGTTCATTTTCAAGTTTTGTAACAGCATCTGATACACGCTCTAAAATCTGCTCCTCGGCAATTCCATCTTCTTTTGCCCATTCTCTTACTGGAAGCTCAAGATTAAAGAGTTGTTGAAGTTCTTCTTCGAGAGTTTTTACATCCCATTTTTCAGAATATGTCCCTGATGGAATATAAGCCTCTACGAGATCCTCTACGACTTCATTGCGCATTTCAAGGATCATTTCTGATAAATCATCTGCGTTCATGATCTCCATACGCTGTTCAAAAATAACCTTGCGTTGATCATTCATGACATCATCATATTTTAGCAGATTTTTACGAATTTCAAAGTTTCGTGCTTCGACCTTTTTTTGTGCTTTTTCAAGGGCTTTATTAATCCATGGATGGATAATAGCTTCATTTTCTTTCAATCCAAGTTTTTGCAGCATACCATCCATACGATTGGAGCCAAAGATACGCATAAGATCATCTTGAAGAGAGAGAAAGAATTTTGAGCGACCTGGATCGCCTTGGCGACCAGAACGTCCACGAAGCTGGTTATCAATACGACGGCTTTCATGACGTTCCGTCGCAATGACGTAAAGACCACCAGCAGCTAAAGCTTTGTCTTTAAGCTTCTGAACATCTTTTTTTATTTCTTCAATTTTAGCTGTCCGCTCTGGACCTTCGGGGATATCCTGTAACTCTTGTCGGATGCGCATTTCAACATTACCACCAAGCTGTATATCCGTACCGCGTCCTGCCATGTTGGTTGCGATGGTGAGAGCTCTAGGAACTCCTGCTTGCGCAATGATGTACGCTTCTTGTTCGTGATAGCGAGCATTTAAGACTCTAAAATCGGTAATGCCTTCTTTTCGCAAACGCTCTGCCAATTGTTCTGACTTTTCAATAGAGGTTGTTCCAACAAGAATAGGCTGTTCTTTTTCGTGTGCTTGACGGATATCACGCACAATTGCCCGATATTTCTCTTCTGCTGTTCGATAAATTTCATCATCTTCATCAATACGTTGTATTGGCAAATTTGTAGGGACTTCAACAACGTCAAGACCATAAATATTTCTGAATTCTTCGGCTTCTGTTGTTGCAGTTCCAGTCATTCCAGATAATTTCCTATACATACGGAAGTAATTTTGGAAAGTGATGGAAGCAAGTGTCTGGTTTTCTGGTTGAATAGCAACATGCTCCTTAGCTTCTAACGCTTGATGAAGTCCTTCAGAATAACGCCGCCCAGGCATCATTCGCCCTGTAAATTCGTCAATAATAACGATTTCATCATTGCGAACAATGTAATCTTTATCGCGAGCAAACAGTTTATGAGCTTTTAGAGCATTATTGACATGATGAACGATAGCGACATTTTCTATGTCATAAAGACTTTCACCTTTAAGATGTCCAGCTTGTTCGAGCATTTTTTCAATTTTTTCAGTACCAACTTCGGTAAAAGTCGTTGTTTTTTGTTTTTCGTCTATTTCATAGTCTTCTGGAGTTAAGGCAGGAATAAATGTATCAATAAGGTTATAGAAGTCAGTACGATCTTCTAGAGGACCAGAAATAATAAGGGGTGTACGGGCTTCATCGATAAGAATCGAATCAACTTCATCAACAATCGCGTAATGATGTCCACGTTGGACCATTTGACTACGATCGAAGGCCATATTATCACGCAAATAATCAAAACCTAGTTCATTATTTGTAGCATAGGTGATGTCGCATGCATAGGCCTCTCGGCGGGCATCACTATCAAGATCATGAAGAATCACGCCTGTTGTAAGCCCTAGAAAACTAAAAATTTTCCCCATTGTTTCAGCATCACGACTGGCGAGATAATCATTTACTGTCACAACATGAACGCCTTTACCTTCCAATGCATTGAGATAAATTGGTAAAGTTGCCATTAATGTTTTACCTTCACCAGTGCGCATTTCAGCTATGCCACAGTCGTGAAGGACCATTCCACCAATAAGTTGCACGTCAAAAGGACGCATGTCATAAACACGTTTTGCGGCTTCACGAACAGTTGCGAAAACTTCTGGTAAGAGCAAATCAACACTTTCACCTTCACTAAGACGTTTACGAAAGGCATCTGTTTTTTGGCAAAGCTGCTCATCACTTAATTTTACAAATTGTTCTTCCAAAGCATTAATTTGTGCAACTTTTTGGCGGAGTGCTTTGAGACGTCGCTCATGAGCTGAACCAAAAAACTTACGGGCAAAAACACCTAAACTGACCATCTCTGGCCCTTTCTTTTAATTGTTGTCACTCTTGTTGGGTAATTCATACGCTTTCCCCATACTCTACATTTTCTTCAAGTTATCTGATATTATTAGAGACATCATGAAATGCAGATGGTACCATTATACTTGTTGGTGTGCAATTTTTCACTTTAATTGTAAAGTAGAGATAAGAGGCTAAGCGCTCTATGTCAACTTTAGGTACGCTATTTAACTGATACAATACAAAGTAATTTAAGATACAATATGTCATTTTTCTCTATTATCATGTTTTTCATCTGCATTAGATAGGATTGGAGCAACTGAGATAAAAGGACAATTTTATACTTTTTTAAAATAAAATTACTAATTTATTTCTCTATGTTTAAAGGTTAAAGTGTTATGGTAAAGAAAATTGGAATCTTGAACCTGCCTTCATTTTTAAGGAGTATATTTATGAAATTTAACTTTATCACGCTTTTTTTAGCATCAGCTTTATTGGCAAGTACAAGTTTAGGGGTGAGAGCCCAAGAAGGTTTGAATTCATCGTCGAATGATTTAAAGACTTTGGAGAAAACTTCTGAAAAAGCCGTTTCTCCTTCTCATGTTATGGCGGTTATCGATGGGAAAAATATTACAGCAGGCCAATTGGATGATTTAGCGCTTGAAATAAATCCTAATTTAGCACGTTTTCCTGATGAACAACGCCGTATGATGGTTCTAAAAGCTTATTTAGATATGCAGGCACTTGCAAAAGCAGCAAGAAGCAAAGGTCTTGATAAGACAGAAGCTTACGATAAACGTATGTCAGTCATGCGTGACAATGTTCTTCAACAGCTTTATTTTAAACAGGCGATTGTTGACAAAATCTCGGATACTGATTTGGAAGCTCTTTATAAGCAAGAAGTCGCTGCTTTACCTAAAGAAGATGAGGTTAAAGCGCGTCATATTTTGGTCAAAACAAGAAAAGAAGCAGAATCTATCATTAAGCATTTAAATAAAGGCGAAAATTTTGAAGAGATTGCAAAGAAAAGTTCAACAGATGGTTCTGCTGCTGTTGGAGGTGATCTTGGTTATTTTAGCCATGGTCAAATGGTCAAGCCTTTTGAAGATGCTGCATTTGGTTTAAAAATTGGCGAATACACTAAACAACCCGTTGAAAGTCCTTTTGGTTGGCATATTATTAAATTAGAAGATCGTCGTTTGAAACAACCTCCTGCATTTGATGATGTTAAAGAGATGTTGCGGACACAGCTGATAAAAAAGCGCTATCAAGAACTGATTGTTGATTTGCGTAGCAAGATAGATGTGAAATACCCTGATCCTAATGTTACAAAAATCATGGAATCGCTTCATCAAAATGGAACGCTACTTCCCGATGAGACATCAGATGAAGAAGATACGGAATAGCTAGGAAAAATAAGTGGATAGCCTCTTTAATAGATAATTTGCTAGGTTAGTTTTGTTCAAAAAGCCTAGCAGTTTTCTATGAGGGGTTATTGATCTGCAATTATTTCATTTATTTTTACAGAAAGCATATTGTGGTTTTGAAAATTTCTCCTTTGTCGCCTCAAAAGATCCAGGAGCTTTCTCCCTTATCTGGGGTACGGATAGCAACAGCTGAAGCTGGGATCAAATATAAAGATCGTACAGATCTTCTTTTCATCATATTCGATAAGCCAGTGAGTGTGGCCGGTGTTTTTACCCGTTCAAAATGTCCATCTGCCCCTGTAGAGCATTGTCGTGCATCGCTTCCTCATGGGGTTGCGAGGGGTGTTGTTGTGAATTCTGGAAATGCAAATGCTTTTACAGGAAGCAAAGGAAAGCGCACAACCGATGAAATCATCTGTGCAGCAGCGAACGCTTTAAAGGTTAGAGGAGATGAAATTTTTATAGCTTCTACGGGTGTTATTGGTGAGCCAATGGATGCATCGGGTATTGTCAATCTTTTACCAAGTATGGCAGAGACAGCAGAAGAGGGGAATTGGTTGGAAGCTGCAAAAGCCATAATGACAACGGACACATTTCCAAAACTTGCGACGCGCACTTTTGACTGTGGGGGAGAGAGTGTTACCATTAATGGAATTGCAAAAGGTGCTGGTATGATTGCACCTGATATGGCGACAATGCTGTCATTTGTGGTTAGTGATGCGACTATTTCTTCGGATGCACTCCAATCCATGTTATCAGAGGCAGTTGAGGGTTCTTTCAATTCAATTACTGTTGATAGCGATACCTCAACTTCAGATACGCTTATGTTGTTTGCGACAGGAAAAGAACATTTTCCATGTCTTACAAGTAAATCTGATCCGCGTTATGGAGTTTTTGTGAAACAATTGAGTGCACTTCTGCATGAACTTGCACTACAAGTTGTTTGTGATGGCGAAGGTGCTCGTCATTTAATTGAGGTTAATGTGATGGGCGCTACAACAAACAATGCAGCTAAAACTATTGCTTTATCAATTGCAAATTCACCGCTCGTAAAAACGGCTATTGCCGGTGAAGATGCGAATTGGGGGCGGGTCGTTATGGCAGTTGGGAAGGCCGGTGTTGAAGTCGATCGTGATCTATTGACGATTTGGTTTGGTGAGCATCGTGTGGCCGTGAATGGCGTACGAGATCCTGAGTATTGTGAAGAGACAATAGGTGCTTATATGCAAGGTAAACACATCACAATTCGTGTTGATATCGGTTTGGGTAAGAGCACAGCGACGGTTTGGTCTTGCGATTTAACAAAAGAGTACGTTATGATCAATAGCGATTACAGAAGTTAATGGATGCACTCTCTATATTTAACTGCCTATTATTATTTTTTAAAAGAGAATGAGATATGTGCGTTCTTTTTGAGGTAAGGGAATATACTAGAAAGAGACAGTTATCTTTATATTCTCATTGGAGAGTGATATGTATATAAAAAGTCCCCTTCTTCTTGTTGTTGCATGTGCACTGTTAGATCAAGATAATCGTGTTTTGCTTACCAAGCGTCCTGAAGGAAAATCGCTGGCTGGTTTATGGGAGTTTCCTGGTGGAAAGGTTGAGCAAGGTGAAACTCCAGAAATTTCATTGATTCGTGAACTAGAAGAAGAGCTCGGTGTGTATGTTCAGGCAAATAATTTACACCCTTTAACGTTTGCGAGCCATAGCTATACAACATTTCACCTCTTGATGCCGTTGTATCTTTGTTATCATTATGAGGGAGTTGCGCAAGGACGAGAGGGGCAAAATTTAGAATGGGTTTTTGTTAATGATCTTGATAAATACCCTATGCCTGATGCTGATAAACCATTGGTTCAGGTATTGAAAAATCATCTTCTTTAATGTGTTATAAGAAG
>NZ_JBHIMK010000004.1:43675-52042 GCF_042194085.1 Bartonella sp. MU70NMGDW | reverse complement strand
CTCATTTTTCCATTTAACACACGATAAGGTACCATTTAGGCACCATGAGAAGCTTTCCCCTTATATCATGATTTCAAAAGCCGCATGAGAAAAACAAAATAAGCCGTTTGGGTGTCTTAAGGTCAAGGATGCCGATAGGCGTAACCTTTAAAGGATTGCCTTAAGCTTAAGGACCAAGGCTTGTTAGTCCTCTCATTAAACGCGGGTCTAATGTTACGATTTTGGAGAGCGATTATTAAGAATTTGAGAGGCAAACAGCCTCTCATCTTGATTTATACACAAACGAATTGCACCCTATTTATTCAAAGAGCATAATTTCATACTCAGGAGGTGCTAAACGGAATAAAAGAGCGTCGTAACCCCACGCAGCAGACATGCAGCAAACAGAAAAAACGCCTTCACTAATTGCTAAGAGTAATGTGAGCGATATACCGGCTTCATCTGCCGTTGCTTCACGGTGTTCCAAGAGGTATCCGAAAAAAAATAAAAAGCACGCTAATCCACTCGCACCCGCAAAGAAGCTTAGTACGGCATGAACCAATCCACGCATGCGGAACAGGATAAGAAAAATTATGAAAGTAAACACTCCAAATATTACAGCGAATGTTCTACGCACCATATTGCACAATTTTCGCATCATAATTGCAGAAAAGCTCTGTTCTGCGTATCGATTTTTTCTTTTGATGCTTGTATTCTTAGAAGATATACTGTTATTTTTAGAAGATATACCGTCCACAACTCCCCCCGTTTTAAGCCAAGATGCTATGAAGTTATTCATTTTTAATTATATCATCACAAAATACAAGAAAAATTTATCCATTTTAACGAAAAAATAGGTGTTTTATTGAGGTGCAAATCTATTTTGTTAGCAAGAGTTATTCAATCCGTTCGTCAATAGAAAAACTACCCCCATTGAAGAGGAAGCTATCCTGACGCACAAAAACTTCATAAGCTGTATTCCAATCCGCTCAGAAATCGCAACTCTCCAATCTACCCGCTTTTCCACCTTTGAAACTGTAATAAAATGGATTCTGCTGATGACAAGTAATGATAACATGAAAAAGAAAAAATATCACAATATCAAACTCTTCAATAAAGTCTTAGCTTTATGATTTTCACTCAAAAAGCAAGTGCCTACCCATGAACGACACCATACTAAAGTGCTGTGCATTCACAAATTTCCTTTAAAGCACCATCTCCCCTTCCCGAAATCGCACCTCTTGCGCAATCTTATCTCTCGATAGCACCCATTAGAAACTTTTAAAAGGTCCAAGGAGAAAACTCTCTGAGAAAGCTTTCAAGCCTAAAACGCCCCCGCCATTTTTATCATGATGAGGGCACCCAAAAAACACGCAGAAGCATGCAAAATCTCCCCGCATTTAAAAACAGAGTTTGTGCTTCAAGCGCACGCTTTTTCTTGTTCTGTTGTCCATTGTCCCAAAGCCGCAAGATGATTCATCAAAGCTCGATGACTAAATGCCTTCTGTGCAACAGCAATATTCTCATCCTTTCCAGCCCATGCTTTTAAAGCAGCTGCTTGTAATGCTCGTCCATAAGAAAAGGTCAATTTCCAAGGAAATGCGCCCAAAGAATTCATAGCAGATAAATGCGCCGTTGCTTCCTTATCAGACTGTCCTCCAGAAAGAAAAGCAATTCCAGGAACAGCAGCAGGAACAGTCTGTTTAAGCACCTGGACGGTCTTTTCAGCAACTTCTTCGACAGAAGCCTTGCGCGCATCCTTACCATCAATCACCATATTGGGCTTTAAAATCATCCCCTCCAAAAGAACACGAGCTTCAAACAATTCTTTAAAGACGGTCTGTAAAACAGCTTTTGTCACCTCAAAGCAGCGTGTAATGGAATGCCCACACGATGGTCCATCCATCAACACTTCCGGCTCAACAATCGGCACAATATTGAACTCCTGACACAAGGCAGCATAGCGTGCAAGAGCTTGTGCGTTTTGTCTTATGGCTCCTCTTGTTGGCAAAGTGTGTTCATCAATAGCAATCACCGCACGCCATTTAGCAAAACGTGCTCCCAAAGCATAATAGTCTTTTAGCCGCTCACGAAGACCATCCAACCCTTCGGTAATTGTCTCTTGAGGAAAAGCGGCCAAAGGTTTTGCACCGGTATCAACTTTAATCCCTGGCAAAGCGCCTGAATCCCGAATAAGATCCGTCAACATTTTCCCAGTTGATGCTTTTTGCCGAATGGTTTCATCAAATAAAATAACCCCAGAGATGGCGTTTTCCATCGCTTCTTTTGTACTAAAAAGCATTTCACGATAAGCACGGCGCTTATCTTCATTGGATTCAACACCAATACTTTCAAAACGCTTTCCAATGGTCGCCGTACTTTCATCTGCCGCCAAAATACCTTTACCCGCATGCACCAAAGCAAGTGCAATATCTTCAAGCCGTTCATTCATAAAAAATTCCTCTTTATTTTGTCTTAATTTCTAAAAATGCGCAACACTATCAAAACACTCTACAAGACCGTATAGTTTTTCTTTAACCTTCCCTTCAAAGAAACCCCTTAAGCCTGCATAAGGGCAAGAATGCCAGGCAGAACCTTACCTTCCATCCATTCCAAAAAAGCCCCTCCAGCAGTCGAGAGATAAGTAAAATCATTGGCAACACCAGCATGATTAAGAGCAAAAACTGTATCGCCCCCTCCCGCAATTGAAACCAACTTTCCCGTCAAACTACGTTCTGCTGCATGGCGTGCAACGGCAATGGTTCCCTTATCAAAGGGAGACATCTCAAAAACACCAAGGGGTCCATTCCACACAAGAGTAGCAGCTTTATCTATCACAGTATTGATATGCGCAATAGAGCGTGTCCCAATATCCAATATCATGCCATCTTGTGGAATATCTTCAATGTCATAAAGACGATGCGGTGCATCTTTTTCAAAACGAAATCCAACGACAGCATCCACAGGGAGCAGAAGCGTACATTGACACTCTTGCGCTTTTTTAATAATTTTTTTTATCGTGTCCATCAGTGCATGTTCACACAGTGACTTACCAACAGACACACCTTGCGCTGCTAAAAAACTGTTAGCCATGCCCCCACCAATCACGAGATGATCAACCTTTTCCACCAAATGATTGAGCACAAAAAGCTTGCTGGAAACTTTCGCTCCTCCCACAAGGGCAACCACAGGACGTGCTGGATTGCCAAGTCCTTTTTCTAATGCCTGCATCTCACCTTGCAAAGAGCGCCCTGCATAAGAAGGCAACAAATGCGTTATTCCCTCCACCGAAGCATGGGCACGATGAGAAACTGAAAAAGCATCATTGACATAGAGATCCCCATTATGAGCCAAAGCTTCCGCAAAAGAACAATCATTCTTTTCTTCACCAGCATAAAAACGAACATTTTCAAGCAGTAAAATACCCCCATTTTGTAATGACTCAACCGCAACCTGCACCACCGAACCGATACAGTCAGGAGCAAAAGAAACAGGCTGATTAATGATCTTTTCCAGCACTTGCACAACAGGACGGAGTGAAAACTCTGGCTCTACCTTTCCTTTAGGGCGACCACAATGAGAAAGCAGAATAAGTTTAGCACCCCGCTTTTGCAGCTCAATGATTGTCTCTTTATGTCGCTCTAAGCGCGTCGTATCACAGACCTTGCCGTGTGCCATTGGCACATTAAAATCCACCCGCACAAGAACACGTTTTCCAGTGACATCAACATCATCAAGTGTACGAAACCCCATCACTGCTTCCTCTTCACTTTCCATTGTTTCAAATAAAAACGCATCCAACAACCCTGCCCACTTTTCTTTCCACTTATCCCCTCTTTGCTTTTACAAGAGATCCACGACAGCTTATCTCTCACCCTCTGCTTGAAAAGCCAAAGCTTCATCGTCAAATGTACAAAAGCCCACCATTGCTCTTAATCTTCATATCCCATTGTGGCAAACAAATTGTGGCAAACAAATGCATTCGCTCAACTTGATCTCTATTAAAGCTTGCCTTTTACTTCTAAGCAAGGGAGTTTACATCTCCTAATTTTCTAACGTTTTCTCAAAGGGTATCTCGTTCAGATCTTACTTTTTCAAAGTTTACTCTTTCATGCAGCTTTTAAAAGCACGTATTGACACGGTATTAAAACAAAACACATCATCAATTTTTCAATATTCTCTTCTCTCTAGCGTATGAGAACAACAGCCTCTATCTGTTTTTCTCAAAATTGTACAAAAATGAGACTTTTCCCTATAAAAAGAGGACCCTGAGGTCCTCTTATATTGTCTTAGCAAAAGCCACAGCCGTATCACTCATACGGTTAGAAAAGCCCCATTCATTATCATACCAAACCAGAACGCGACAGAGCTTACCATCAATCACTTTTGTTTGATCATTGTGGAAAATAGCTGAATGAGGATTATGATTAAAATCACAACTCACGAGTTTTTCTTCTGTAGTGTCCAAAATGCCCTTCAAAGGACCTTGTGCAGCAGCAGCAATAGCTGTATTAATTTCTTCAATTGTTGTGGAACGCTTAGCGATAAATGTCAAATCAACTACAGAAACATTAGGGGTCGGAACACGAATCGATACACCATCAAGCAATCCCTTTAATTCTGGTAAGACCAATCCCACAGCTTTTGCCGCTCCTGTTGAGGTAGGAATCATAGAAAGAGCTGCTGCACGTGCACGATAAAGGTCACGATGCATTGTATCCAACACAGGTTGATCACCCGTATAAGAATGGATTGTTGTCATGAAGCCCTTTTCAATACCCACCGTGTTGTGCAAAACTTGTGCTACAGGCGCCAAGCAATTGGTAGTACAAGAGGCGTTTGAAACAACACGATGCTCCTTGCTTAAAGAGAGATGATTAACCCCATAGACAACCGTAAGATCTGCTCCTTCAGAAGGCGCAGAAACAAGAACACGCTTTGCCCCCGCATCCAAATGAGCACTTGCTTTATCACGCGTAGTAAAAATGCCCGTACATTCTAAAGCAATATCGATATCCAAATCTTTCCAAGGCAATTGAGCAGGATCACGCTCTGCGCATACCTTTATTAAACCACCCCCCACATCAATGGCATCCCCTACCACCTTAACGGTCCCAGGAAAACGCCCATGAACTGAATCATAGCGCAATAAATGGGCATTTGTTTCCACCGATCCCAAATCATTAATTGCGACCACTTCAATATCTTGCCGTTCACTTTCCACAAGTGCACGTAAAATATTGCGACCAATACGACCAAACCCATTAATTGCAACACGAACTGTCATTTCACATGTTTCCTCATCAATTTTTTAAGCACAACATTTAAAACACAATAAATGGGTACCAATCCAAAATCATTAATTCCCACAATGTCAATATCTTGATCAATCACTCACTTATCCACAATAATGCACAAGATCATCCACAACACTAGACAGAATATGATGCCCTAAAACCACCCCATTCATGACAACACAAACTATCACTTTGTCTTTTCCTCTTTGATCTTTCCAAGCTCTTTTTCAACGGTAGCGACCACATTCTCACAAGTAATACCAAAATGCGCATAAAGGGCATCAATTGTTCCACTTTCCCCAAAGCCCTCCATACCAATAAACACACCATCACCGCCAATAAAACGATCCCACCCTTGGGCGACAGCAGCTTCAATGGCAATTTTAATCGGTGCCTCCCCAATGAGAGCACGCTGATAAGAGAGAGACTGTTGAGAAAAAAGTTCAAAACAAGGCACAGAAACCACACGCGTTGGGATGCCTTTTTCTTCTAACACCGTATGTGCCTCCACTGCAATTTGCAATTCTGAACCAGAAGCAAACAGCGTCACTTGTGCATCATCACTAGCTGTTAGGAATTCATAAGCACCGAGCATACAGAGATTTTCTTCTTCATACTCTTGACGCAAAAGCGGTAGATTTTGTCGACTCAAAGCCAAAGTAGAAGGCGTTTTGCGTGCTTTCAAAGCCAATTGCCAACACTCGACTGTCTCCATAGCATCAGCAGGTCGAAACACAAGATGATTAGGCATTGCGCGCAGGCAAGCCAAATGTTCCACGGGTTGATGGGTCGGACCATCCTCACCAAGACCAATAGAATCATGTGTCATGACATAAATCACCCGCAATCCCATAAGAGAAGAGAGCCGCATAGCAGGACGCATATAGTCAGAAAAGCATAAAAAGGTTCCCCCATAAGGAATAAAGCCGCCATAAAGGGCAAGACCATTCATCACGGCTCCCATTACATGTTCGCGAATTCCATAATGCAGATAACGCCCTGAAAAATCTTCAGCAGAGATACTTTTCATCTGGCTGCTTTTTGTATTATTAGATCCGGTTAGATCAGCCGAACCACCAATAGTTTCAGTAACGACTCCATTGATAACTTCAAGAGCCATTTCCGAAGCTTTACGCGTAGCAACAACAGGCCGCTCTTCAACCAGTTTCTGTTTATAAGTATCAATAGCGCCATCAAATCCACCCACGAGATCGCCCCGCATCAATCTTTCAAACTCCACACGCTCTGAGACAGGAAGATCAGCAAATTTTGCTTCCCACTTTTGGCGTTTTTTAGCAGCATTGAGACTAGCCAAGCGCCAATTATCGAGAATATCGGCTGGAATAATGAAAGGCTCAGCATCCCACCCTAAAGCGATACGGGTTTCAGTAATTTCTCGTGCGCCCAAAGGGGACCCATGAACTTTATTGGTACCCGCTTTATTTGGCGCTCCAAAACCAATTGTTGTTTTACAAGCAATCAAAGTTGGTTTATCGGAATTTTGTGCCGCCTCAATAGCCCGTGCAATTGCTGCTTGATCATGCCCATTGACTTTATGTGTCTCCCAACCAGAAGCTTTAAAACGCGCAATCTGATCAGTACTATCAGCAAGGGAAATCTCTCCATCAATGGAAATATTATTATCGTCCCACAACACAATAAGCTTATTGAGTTTCAAATGACCAGCAAGGGAAATCGCTTCTTGAGATATTCCTTCCATAAGGCATCCATCGCCCACCAACGCGTAAGTGTAATGATTGATGAGATCACCAAAACGGGTATTTTGCAAACGCTCCCCAAGAGCCATTCCCACGGCATTTGCCAACCCTTGTCCAAGTGGTCCAGTCGTTGTTTCGATTCCCGCCACATGCCCATATTCTGGATGCCCAGCAAGCTTTGCCCCTAATTGGCGAAAATTTTTGAGATCTTCAATGCCAATATCTTCATAACCAGAAAGATACAAGAGAGCATAAAGCAACATAGACCCATGCCCCGCCGATAACACAAAACGATCACGATTAGGCCAGCGAGGATTTTTAGGATCATGAGCAAGGAATTGTGTATAAAGGACTGTAGCAATGTCGGCTGCCCCCATTGGTAAGCCCGGATGACCAGAATTTGCTTTTTCAATCGCATCAATAGCAAGAAAACGGATAGCATTGGCCATCTGATTCTGTTGGTGGGTATTTGTCATGAATAATCGACCATTTCGTTAAATACGTTATTCTGTTGCTTTTTCCGTATTCTCTTAAAACTCTCAAGAAATACTATTTTTTAACCATTAGTGTGAGACTTCTTGCCACCACTTCAATAACATTAATAACATTCCCCTCACGCGTCCTGTATATCCATGTCATTTATGCCAATACGCGCAAAAAATCCAGCTTTTAATTTATATCCATCCCCTGCTTTGCTTGCTAAAATATCCTACATACTTAAAAATAAAATGCGCACAATACAAGAGTGAAAGTGATTCGTTTTTGCATAACACATTGATAAAGGATACAATTACCCAAAGGATAAAGGCAATGAACCAAGAGACTACAGTTCTACAAGATGCTTTAGAGCACCTAGAAAAGGCACTTAGAACTTTAGAGATCACCATAATAAACCGCAATGCCGTTATTGATAAAAATAACGAATGGGAAGAAGAAATCCAACGAATGAATGCTGACCGCAGCCATCTTGCCCAAGCGCTTGACAAAGCTGAAGCCCAAATTGAACGCTTAGAGTCCGTAAACAAAGAAGTTTCCAAACGTCTTATTAAAGCAATGGAAACAATTCGTGTTGTCATTGATAGATAAAGGTTTGAATGTATGGAAACTGTTTCCGTTACCATTGATGGTAAAGTTTATCGCATGGCTTGTGACAAAGGACAAGAACGTCGTCTTATTGCGCTTGCTGCTCAATTAGATCAATATATCACACATTTAAAGAACAATTTTGGTGAAATTGGCGACCATCGTTTATCGGTTATGGCTGGCATAATGATTATCGATGAAATGGAAGAAATAAAACGAGAAAATAAAAAATTACAAGAAGACTACAATGCTCTTTTACGACTCCACAACGAAAGAGACCGCACCATGGG
>NZ_JBHIMK010000004.1:11248-43575 GCF_042194085.1 Bartonella sp. MU70NMGDW | reverse complement strand
CAAACCCGAAGAGTATGTTAATCTCATACAACCTCAAACATCATAAACAACAATAATAGCTCTTGAAAACATCCTCTACCGACATCTTTATCCTTATAACAAACAAACAATTCATCCATACCTCTCTCCCCACCCCTCAAAATCTCCACGCTTAATAAAAGAGCAAACCGGCACCATCATTATAAACAGCCCTCAATATTGCGACAGCCCCCTTGGTTCTTAAAAGGATTCATAAGAGGGACACCTTTCTTGTACAGTTTTTACCCACAAGAGCCCCGCTTGTGACGTGCAAGCAAATAGTTATGATTGACAAAACATAAACAAATTTAAAGTTAAGAGAACCTTGCGGTATTCAGGGTTTTAATTCAATATAAAGAACGCTATGTTATCATTATAAATCAATATGTTGCAAACGCGCCGACAAAGCATATTTTTAAAACACATTCACCCATCAATTTTTCTCATAACATACCAGCATGATTTTTTAGGCACACAATTCTAATTTTATTCAATTCTGTTTGCAAAAGTTTAAAATGAGACAAATTTCAAGGCTCTCATTCAAAAAGCGAAAGAATGAATTCTCATTATCAATGAACATCTTTCTCGTATAAACAGCAATAAAGCAATCCCCACTATGCCTCAATGAAATAAAAGGGGGACTCCCATTCAATGCCCTACCGTAAAAGCAGCCTCCTCAGAACTAAAAGAAAATCAACAGACAACATCACCACATCTGCTCTCATCCCCAAACTGGACGACCTAACGCAATACCTTGCTATCTTACGATAGGAGATAAAAGAATAATGGGTCTATGGAGGCATTCACAAGAGGCGCACACCCGTTGTTTTTAAAGCCTGTTTAAAGGCGCATAAAAAAACATCATGCATAAACGGCTCAAATCCCTTTCGTTCCATCTTGAGAGACAGAAGCAATACGCAAGAGATTTGTCGCTCCAGGCGTTCCAAGGGGAACCCCAGCTGTCACAAGAAAGCGATCTCCCCCTTTGCAAAAGCCTTCCTGAAATGCAATGGCTGCTGCACGATCAACCATATCCTCTAAACTCCGTGCATCTTGCGTGACCACACAATGAAGCCCCCAAACTAAAGCCAAACGCCGTGCTGTTTCCACAATGGGCGATAAAGCAATAATCGGTCTATTAGGGCGTTCACGAGAGGCACGCACCCCCGTTGTTCCGGAAGCCGTATAGGCAACGATAGCTGATAGCGCAAGTGTTTCAGCAATCTGACGCGCAGCAAGAGAAATCGCATCCGTTCCTGTTGATTCTGGTGCTGGATGTTGTGCCCCAACCTGAGCGGCATAAGTGTGATCTTGTTCGATTTGCCGCGCGATTCGGTCCATCATAAGCACAGCTTCTTCAGGATAGCGACCAGAAGCAGATTCAGCAGACAACATCACCGCATCTGTTCCTGCATAAACTGCTGTAGCAACATCCGACACTTCTGCGCGTGTCGGAACAGAAGATGTGATCATTGATTCGAGCATTTGTGTTGCCACCACAACAGGCTTCCCTGCTAAACGACAAGCTTTTATGAGCTCCATCTGAAGTGCAGGAACCCTTTCCAAAGGCATTTCCACTCCAAGATCACCCCGTGCAATCATAATACCATCGGATACATCAATAATTTTCTCTATATGCTCTAAGGCTTGAGGCTTTTCGATTTTAGCCATCAAAGACACCTTGCTTTTCGTCAACCGACGCACCGCCATAATATCTTCTGGACGTTGAATAAAAGAAAGAGCAACCCAATCAACAGGCTGCTGTAAAAGAGCCTGAAGATCCTCCTTATCTTTTGACGTCATCGAATCAAAAGGCAAAATTGTATCGGGAAAACTGACACCCTTTCGATCAGAAATACGTGTTCCAGCAACCACGCGACATTGTACAGAATGACCATCACAAACTTGCGCACGCAGTTCCAGTTTTCCGTCATCAATTAATAACCGATCCCCTGGTTTAACAGCCGAAAATACATCCTCATGAGGGAAAAAAACACGCTGTGCATCACCTAACACATCGCGATTATCTAACGTAAAGCTTTGCCCAACACGCAAATCTTCTTGACCCTTAGTAAAACGACCCACACGCAGTTTTGGCCCCTGAAGATCCACTAAAATACCAATGGGTCGCCGAACTGTTTTTTCAACTTCTCGTATAGACTTGACCAAATCACCCATCATATCACGGTCAGTATGGCTCATATTAAGACGAAAAACATCTGCTCCTGCCCTAAAAAGCTTCTCAATCATTTCACTGGAAAAAGAAGAAGGACCAAGAGTCGCAATAATTTTCACTTTACGTGCACGTTTCACGGTGGAGAATTTCCTGAAAGAGAAGGGACAACTGAATTGTTTAACAAAGACTCATCCGTCAACTGTATCATCCAACTGGTTTGATTTCCGGTATCGATTTCTTTAAATTCAGCCTTTTGATATCCTCGAGGGAAACAATCATGAACCCCTTGAATGGTAAATTGGCTATCTTGCACACACATGGTTACAGAGCCTGCCCAATTCCCTTTTTTTTGTGCCCCTTCCGCATAAAAATAATAAAACCGTGAAGCAAGAGGCCCTTCAATTAAGGTTTTACACTCCGTCACGGGTACCGTCCACCAGCCTTCGCTCACCCACCCTGAAAATGTACGATATCCAAGAGCAACCCCTACAGACTGTTGGGTTGTATTACAAACCCTAAAGTCAGCTTTTGCAAAAACAACAAGGGAAAACAAGAGCAAAATGCTCAAGAGAAAAACCTTCAATCCTTTCTGAAACACCCAATATCGTTTTTTTAAAATCACAAAACTTCCTCTATAATGTCAAATTCTCAAAAGAAATTACACACTTCTTTTTCAAAAGCTTTTCAAGTCTAAAACGTATATTTTTATATTTTTCTTTTTATAGCCCTTTTATCAATGCATATATCTTAAAAATTTTACAAAATATTTAAAGTCAATTTGTAAAAAAACAGTGTAGCTTGATTTGCTTTTTGTTTTTCAAGCTTTTTCAACATAAATTCGTCGTCGAAAAACAACTTAGAATATATAACTTGGAGAAAAATACAATGAACGATACAGTAACCGATCAAACACACGCCATATCCGTAAACCAATTACGCTCTTTTATCGAACGTATTGAACGACTAGAAGAAGAGAAAAAAACCATTTCTGATGATATTAAAGACGTTTACACTGAACTTAAAGGCTCTGGTTTTGATAGTAAAGCCGTTCGCAGCATTATACGGTTGCGTAAAAAAGAAGAGCATGAACGAATGGAAGAAGAAGCAATCATTGAGCTTTATAAAAATGCGCTTGGTATGAGTTAAAGCTATTGATAAAATTGGAAAATTTCTTAAGAAAAGAAAATGCAAAAAAACAAATGAATGTATAAAAATTTCACCCAATAATAAGCTGTTTGTGTAACTTGTAACGAGACTATCGGTCACAAAATACACAATATTGCAACAGCCCTCACATTAAAAGGATTTATACAGAGCATTTTTATCCCTCTCCTCCAATCATTTTTATCCACACAACCCCTCACTTGTACGCCAATCCAATTTGTGATGTGCAAGAGAGGTAATTTTTATGATTAAACATCAATAGATTTGAAATGAGAAAGTCTTACGATATTAAGGACTCTCTTCCTTCAAATTGAAAAAATGAATTATGATGATAAATCAATTCATTATCTACAAAAAGAAACATATAAAGTGGTCAGCAGTTGAAATCCGCTAAATGAGAGTCTGAACTGTTTACAAAAGAAGAGCTGGTTAAGGATCTTTATCTTTTAGGATAGGCAGAAATTCGGCATATTTACACATTTGATAAAAAGCCCCTTGATAGAACTTTTAATAAAACTTTATTCGAATCTATTAACGGACTCATACAGATCATTGATTCGAGAGGTTAGAACGTGGTCTCTCCATTTTCCAGAAATCATCAAATAGTCTTTGGCATAGCCTTCTTTTTCAAAATGAAGGCGTTTTAATAAACGTTCGCTTTTTATGTTCTCAGGTCTATAATTTGCCATCACTCTATGCAGATGATAAACATAAAAGATATGGCGTATTAGAGCCGATAAACTCTCAAACATGAGACCTTTGCCTTGTTGTTTTTCATCAAGAGAAAAACCAAGATGACAGGCTTGAAAAACACCCCGAACCACATTTGTAAAGTTGACAACACCGATGACTGTGTTTTCATTTTTTAATCGTACAGCATATCGGTATGCTTGTCCTTGTGCATTTTCATAAGCAAATGCATTGGCTCGTGTTTCCCAAGCTGTTAGGCTGTGGTAACCATCAGATCTTAACGGTTCAAAAGAACGCAGATGATTCGCATTACGGAGGTAATAAGAAGACAGTTCAGCTGCATCTTCTAAACCGATCAATGTGGAAATTGTTCGCTTTGTTTTAATTGCTATCATTTTCTCCTCCTAGAAATGTTACAATAACACGTTGATTTATCCTAACAAATCATCATTTTTAAACTTAAATCATAACGTCGAATACAGTAAGCTTTCCTCATCACAACACTTCTTACGTTAGAATCAATGAGGATCATTTGCTTTTCCGTCATAAGCGGAGGTGTGGTATGTTTAAAGCATAAGGTAAAGACAAGGGAATGTTTTTTACGAATGCTCTCAAGTTCCAAGGAGCCCTGTAGCAACATTGGGGACTGGCAAAGTGTGTAATGGAACTGGTATACTTCCATATACAAAATTTTGAAAAAACTCACGGCAAAGATAGTTTTGTTTCTTTGCCTTGTAAACTCAGAGCACGCTTGTTTTGCGCTATCATATCACTGCCCACATACAAAACCCAATGACCATCACCTTGAAAAGCTATATGTTACAGTGGGATTTAAAAAGTTTCTGCCATGACTCATCAACAACACTGTTCCCGCTAAATCAGCCACAAACTCTTGTAACAAATCCAAGAAAAGTGATAATGCAATACAAATCTTTTAAAATGTTTTAGACATTACCGTGAACACGCTTCCATTTCTTCGCGTAAAATTTCAAGTTCTAACCATTCTTCTTCTTTTTGTGTGCAAGTATTTTTCTTTTTTTCCAACGCTGTTGATAAACGCTCAAAACGCTCTTTATCACTGCGATAAAGGGCTGGATCAGAGAGCTCTTGTTCAATTTTTTTGATTTCGTCCTGCAAAACAGCAATTTCTTCAGGCAATTTTTCCAATGCATAAACCTGCTTATAAGACAATTTACCTCGTGTTTTTTTCTCCCGCCCTATCAAGCCATGATCTGTTGATGTGTCCTGCTTTGAAAGCTTTCCCGCATGAAATTTTGAAGATGCATTACGCTGCGATAATTCTGTTTTTTTGCGTTGTAAACTCAGAGCATGCTGGTTTTGCGCCATCATATCACTATAACCGCCCGCATACAAAACCCACTGACCATCACCTTGAGGTGCCAACATATGCGTTACAGTACGATCTAAAAAGTCTCTGTCATGGCTAACCAACAATACTGTTCCCGCAAAATCAGCAATAAATTCTTGCAACAAATCCAAAGTTTCCATATCCAAATCATTGGTCGGTTCATCAAGAATCAAAAAGTTTGCAGGACGTGAAAGAAGTCGTGCAAGCATGAGGCGTGCTCTTTCTCCCCCGGAAAATTCTTTAAGGGGAGTGCGTGCTTGTTCCGGTGAAAATAAAAAGTCTTTCATATAAGAAACGACATGCCGCTCTTGTCCATTGATCACAAGAGTGTCACCTCTTCCTCCCGTTAAATAATGCGCTAAAGTTTCTTCTTCATTTAAAATACGTTGCTGATCAAGCAATGCCATAGAGAGGTTATAGCCATGCCTCACCGTTCCACTATCCACGGCTTCTTGCCCAATTAATGCAGAAATGAGAGTTGTCTTTCCGATTCCATTGGGTCCTACCAAACCGATCCGATCACCACGCTGAATGCGCAAAGAGAAATCTTTCACGATAATGCGATCACCATAGGATTTTGAAATTTTCTTTGCTTCAAGCACCAATTGCCCAGAATCATGACTTTTCGCTGCTGTCAAAAGTGCATTTCCCAGCTGCCCTTTATAGGTTTGATGACGCTGTCTTAAGTCTTTTAATTCGCCTAAGCGCCGTACATTACGCTTACGCCGTGCGCTCACACCATAACGCAACCATTGCTCTTCACGAACAATTTGGCGCCCCAATTTATGCTGTTCGATGGCTTCTTCTTCCAGTGCTTTATCACGCCAATTTTCAAACTCAGAAAAACGCTTTTCCAGTCTTTTGGTTGTGCCACGATCAAGCCATACCGTTGACCGCGTAACATTTTCTAAAAATCGCCGATCATGGGAAATCACCACCATCGCTGAACGCAAAGAACACAAAACAGCTTCCAGCCATTCAATGGTTGGTAAATCAAGATGGTTGGTTGGTTCATCTAAGAACAAAATATCGGGTTTTGCAGCAATGGCCCGTAACAACGAAACACGTCGCTTTTCGCCTCCCGAAAGCGTTTCCAATTTTTCCGCCCCCGAAAACCCTAAATTTGTGCGAAGCGTATTGATCCACTGGACATCAGATGTACTGTCCAGCCCCGCTTCCATATAAGCGTTAATATCTTCAAATCCTGAACAATCCGGATTTTGTGAGACATAACGGAGCGTTACTCGCGGGTGGCGAAAAATTTCGCCACCATGAGGCTCTAATATTCCAGCGGCAATTTTTAATAAGGTCGATTTTCCACAACCATTACGGCCGACCAGCGCAATACGCGCCCCCTGCTCAACCGATAAAGAAGCTTGATTGAGCAAAGGCGTTTTTCCAAAATTTAAGAAAATGCGGTCAAGCCGCAGAAGCGGCACCGCCATTAACGAACGCGGCGCGGACAAGGTGCTTTATACATCACCCCTCTTGCATCACGGTAAGCACATAATTGTCGTACAGGGACTCTTTGTGCACAAGGTGCTTGGTAAACATGCCCTCTACGACCACGATACGTGCACAATTGTGATGCCTGTCTTTGTTGTTTTCTTTGATTTGCAGCTGCACCTGTTACTGTTCCAGCCAAAGCACCAAATGCTGCACCGGTAAGTGCTGCTCCAGGAGTACTTCCAGCAATAGCAGTTCCAGCCAAAGCACCAATTGCTGCTCCTCCTACGCCGTAACGTGCAACGCGTTCATCGTTTGTGGTACAAGCAACTGAACTGAAACCAATGGCTGAAACAACAGCCACTTTAAAAATTGATTTTAGCATATCAAAACCTTTCCTTCTCAAGATCAATACATAATATATCGTTTATGTCGGCACTTAATCACTATGCCCCCCCCTGCCTTATTCAAAATATTATTGGAAGAGCTTTATGGAATAGGCACAGACGCTAACAATATAGCTTTTCCAGAACCTAAATGGCAAGAAAAGGTTCCACAAATACGGTTAGAAAGTGTTAAAGAAGAGCCAAATGACACATTTTTGTCACAAATTGGCCATTTTACCCCTTTAAGAGTTAAGCCTTTTAAATCAGAAAAACCGATAATACTAAACAAACATCCCTTAGGCAAATCATACGAACAGGGTTTTGACAAAACCGGCCAGCCTTCTTCCAAACCGCTTGTCAACAACACTGAAATGCCCCTTTCAGCCATCATTAACGCTTGCGTCATATGAGAAAGGCTATGATCACTTCGCTCACCTCCCAAAGCACCGCACAAAATAAGCTTTTTAGCGCCATTTTGCAGCGCTCTTTCACAAGCCAGAGCACTATCTGTCATATCTTTATCAGAGGGAAAAACTTCACGCGGAACATGACTATATTTGCGTATTAAATTCTCATCTGACGAATCAAAATCGCCTAACCACAACTCAGGCGACACATTAAGCGCTGCCGCATGACGCATACCACCATCAGCAGCAATCACCCGACTGTTTTGAATTTGATTAAGCAAACGATCAGTGATATGAACATCTCCATTTAATAATATCGTAAATGTTGTCATGCCATACTTTGCCTTTCACAAAATTTCCTTTACAGCGCATCCTTTTATAAGTGAGAGTCATTTTTTATAAACAAAAAGCGTGATATAGCCCAACGAATCCTTATCCCTAATGTCTTTCTTAAAGAAACATACGATACAAAGATACAAAAGATACAAATGCAATTTGCCAAATTACTCCGCAGAAATAATGTGCACCATGGTCCAACGCACCCCATTTTTCAACGCAATTTTCTTTTTCACTCGTGCCTGTATAAAGCCACTCTCATAAGTTTAACGTTTCTCCTTTCGGCTTGTCATACGCCCCTCTCTCAAAATGATAAGCTTTCTTCCACTTCTTCTAAAACAATCAAACGTACCAACAATCACAATATCTATGTCACATTAAGCGCTTTGCAACACCCGCGTATTTTGCAAATGTATGGCGGCGCTTATTATAATGCAAAACTTGAACACCTTTTAGCAAAGATTGTCCGTAAACTGACAGTTGCATCCCATAGTTCTCATCAAAACTATTCTGTAACAATTTTAAACTCAGAAAGTATTAACGCATTTGCGCTCCCCAATGGCGCAATCTACATCACTCGTGGTATGCTGGCATTAGCCAATGATTCTTCAGAAGTTGCAGCCATTTTAGCCCATGAGATAGCACATATTAGAGCCAATCATGGCATTTTACGCCTGCAAAAAGAAGCCCAATTAAAGATGGCAAATCACATATCTTCACATCTTCTTTCTTCTATTGGCAAAAAACTTCATAACCCTGTGCAAAACAAGCAACAACTCGCGCAATTTTCCCGCAATCAAGAGCTGGAAGCTGATTCCCTTGCACTTGAAATGCTCCAACAAGCAGGATATGATCCATTTGCTTCACCGCGCTTTCTTCAAACAATGGAAGCCTATAGTGCTTTGCGTAATATCTCCGGCACTCAAAATGCTTCTCTAGATTTTCTAGCTTCTCACCCAACCACCCCTCAACGCATTCGGCTTGCGATAGAAAAGGCGCGTAAAATCAGTAAAGGGAATAGTAAAACAACCGATCGCGATTCTTTTCTCAAAAGCATTGATGGCATGATTTTTGGAGGAGGGTTTTATACAGGTTTTGTACGAGGTAACCAATTTATTCACCCACAGTTGCGCATAGCTTTTTCTGTTCCAAATAATTTTACAATAGAACATTCAGCACACACTGTTTGGGCCAGTGGACCAGATAAAATTGCGATTCGTTTTGATGCTATTCCGCATCCTACTGGAATATCTGCGAGTGATTATTTGAAAAGCGGCTGGATTATCGGGCTAGACCAATCATCTATCCGCCCCATCACAATTCAAAGTCTCCCCAGTCAAGAGTTTACGCGTCAAGGATTCCAAAGCCAAAGTTTACTTGGAGCACGAGCCCATGCTACCAATGAGCAATGGCAATTTGATGTAGTTGTCATTCCATTCAACAACCATATCTTTCGTTTTCTGACAGCCGCCCCACATAATTCTCAAAATTTTGTAGAGGTTGCCCAAAAAACGCTACAAAGCTTTCATTCTCTTTCATCTTCACAATTAAAAAAACTGAAGCCCTTAAAAATCCGTGTTGTCCGCGTTAAACAAGGAGAAAACGTTGCAAACCTAGCCAATAAAATGCAACACACACCAGATAAAGAAAAACTCTTTCGCATCCTCAACGCCCTCTCACCAACACAAACTTTACCCGCAGGTACAAAAGTGAAAATTATTACAGAATAAGCCTTTTTCTCATCTTCTACAGCTTTGATTCTTTTCTATCTGTATCATGTCCTCCCCCTTAAAGCATATTCGAAAATAAAGAGAAACACTTTAAAATCCAACTTCATCATGCTTTTATAAGGTCTCCGTTTGATACATATTTCCTACCAACCAACATCACCCCCAATCTTCCTCTGTTCATCAATAGCACCAAAAGCATCCCCAAGGAGGCATATTCCTAAACAAATCTGGACATCCCCTAAAACTGACTTCATCGTATCCTCATATGCCCCCACTTATACGTTCTCTTTCCTCCATCCCCCCCAAAGCCTTTCACTGCTTATATATCGTAAGCGTCTTCTGAATGAACCGTAAGGAGAGCAGAACGCAACTTTTGCAAAGCCCTAGCTTCAATTTGACGCACGCGCTCTTTCGAGATTCCTAACTTTTCACCCAAAACTTCAAGAGTCGCACCCTCTTCATTTAAGCGACGAAAGCGAATAATTTCCAACTCTCGCTCGTTGAGAATTTGCAACGCATCGTAAAGCCATTGTGTACGCCTTTGACCATCAATGACTTGCTCAATTAAAGCATCAGGAAGAGGACTATCATCCACCAAAACATCCATCTTAGCAATGGGATTATCACTGTTCTCAGAAACAGAAACACTCAAGGAATTATCAGAACTGGAAAAACGAAAATCCATTGTTTCAACATCGCGCACAGAAACGCCAAGCTTTTCAGCGATTGTACGAAAAATATCCTGTTTTGACAAAGCACTATCATCTTGTATCAGTTTTGCACGCAAACGCCGAAGATTAAAGAAAAGTGCTTTTTGCGAAGAACTAGTTCCCCCTCGAACAATTGACCAATTTCGCAAAATATAATCTTGAATAGAAGCGCGTATCCACCACGTTGCATACGTTGAAAAACGCACTTCCCGATCAGGTTCAAAACGTGCAGCTGCCTCTAATAGCCCCACATACCCTTCTTGTACCAAATCCCCCAATGGCATTTTGAAACGTTTAAAGCGGTTAGCAATAGCAATCACTAAACGCATATGAGCCGCTGCAATCTGATGCATGGCATCATCATCACGTTTGTCTTTCCACCGTAGAGCCAAATCATGCTCTTTTTGTCGTTCAAGATAAGGCGCTTGCATAGCAGAACGCATCATATTACGTCCTAAGCTTTTGTCTGCATCGCTATAATTTTTGCTGCTTTTATAAACAGCATTTGAAAGATTACCCATAATAACCCCTTGCGATTAAAATTATCAAAATTGATTTGGCAACGACATCATTGTTCTTTGCTTAAAAAAAGAACGCAAAAGTTGTTAACTTCTACACCCACTACTTTAACGTGTAATTTTATAATCGCAATTGTTTTTTTTTACTATCATGGTAAAATTTCTTGTCATAAGCCACAATTTCACCTGCAAAATGCCTTTACAATATGCCTTTTAGCCTATGAAATATTTGAAAAAACTTTCTCTTCACTTTTCATGACAAAACAGCAAAAAAATAAAATGATCATGTAAAACAAAAGCTGTTTTTTGATAACCGGTTCTGTTTCCTTTTAAATTGAAGAATTTATTTATGCTTTCATCCTTACAATACAACTAATAAGTGTAATTTGCAAATATAAAGCATCAAAACTGAATGAAAACTGAATAAAAAAAAAGAATCATCCAAGTTTTAAAGACGCAAAAAGAAACAGCAAAAAACGACAAGAGTGATTGAAGCAAACGCAACAAACGTGTTAAAGAAAGAGAAGCATTATGAAATTGTCGCAAAAAGCTTTTGACCAATTTCGCACTGAGAAAGAAAATGATCATGGATAGCAAGATTGTTCAACAGGATGAAATTCTTCAAGATGATATTCTCATTGAAAAACACGGAAGGGGTAAATTTGAAGGTTTTCGTTTTTATGCCAACAAAAACAGTAGCGATCAAATAGCTGAGAAGCAAATTTCAACAGAGAATGAAAATTTGATTCTTGCTTTTTCCAAACGCGCAACACGTTTTTGTGCTTGTGCAAATGGAGATTTTACCCTCAGTTCTGATGGAATTGTGCGCTGGATTGGTCAACCCGTAGGACAGCTTGTAGCAACAGAAGATTTTTTCAAACCAAAACTGATTGTTTTAGCAGATGAACAACTCACTGGAGAATCCCGCAATAACGTTGTGAAGCGATTAGAACGCTTTGTCACCTTTCATTTTGAAACGACTTTAAAACCCCTGTTTGATTTGCGTAATGCTGATAGTTTAACGGATTCAACAAACAGTCTTGCTTTACAACTTTTTAACTCTTTAGGGATTTTACCACGCCGCGAAGTCTTAGACATTGTCAAAGAACTTGCGCAAGAATCACGTGCCGTGCTTCGGCGTCTAGGCGTACGTTTTGGCGCTTTTCACATCTATGTTGCCGGAATGCTTAAACCTGCTCCGGTTCAAGCCATTACTCTCCTGTGGAATCTTCAAAATGCGGAACAAGATCAAACTGGTGTGGGTGAAATTTTGTCAGCATTATCTGCTGGTCGAACCTCTTTGATTGTTGACCCTACCTATAACCGCCAATTTTATCAATTAGCCGGCTACCGAATCTTAGGACAACGTGCTGTAAGGATTGATATTTTAGAACGTCTCGCCAATCTCATCCGCCCCGCACTTCATTGGAAACAAGGAAATGATCCCAAACCCGATGGCGCCTATGATGGCAAAAGTTTTTTTGTTACACCAACCATGATGTCCATTCTTGGGGCCAATGGAAACGATATGGAAGAAATCCTCAAAGGACTTGGTTATCAATCGTACAGCATAAGCAATACTGTTTTTGAACAAAATCTCCTTGCACACCAAGCCTCTTCCTCTGTCAATGGAACAATGCAAGATGTTCCTGAAGCAGAATGCGTTGGCAGTCAATGGAAAACAATAAGCGATACAGAAACAACACGAGAAGAAAAAAATACCTCATACCCAAATACTTTATCCTCTGGTATTGAAAAATATCCCCATAAAACCAATCATTTACCGGCAGCTGAACCTGTTGGGAATTTTGCCCCCCCCCCTCTCCCTACACAAGAAGATAAAGTTATTTTACTATGGCATTATAGACATCAATTTCACCACCACGCACAAAAAAAACGTGATAAATTAGGAAATAAGTGGCAAAATAAATCGAAGAGCGCTGTAAAAAAAGCGGAACACACAAATGAAAATTCCCCTCAAGAAGCTCCATCACAAACAAAACGCTCTCATAAGTTCCACAAATCCCAAGGCAAACATGCAAATCATAAGCCTTTTCAAAAAGAAAAGCGCTTTAATCCTGATTCACCTTTTGCGAAACTAGCTATACTACGCGATCAACTCACCAATCATAAAAACACGCATACACTTTCCTCTAAAGAGAATTAAAGTAACAAATGGAGTTTGATCTTGACCCACGTAGTAACCGACAACTGCATTCACTGCAAATATACGGATTGCGTTGAAGTCTGCCCTGTTGATTGTTTTTATGAAGGGGAAAACATGCTTGTTATTCACCCCGACGAATGCATCGATTGTGGTGTTTGTGTGCCAGAATGCCCAGCAGAAGCAATTTTACCTGATACAGAACCAGGATTAGAAAAGTGGTTAGAACTTAATCTTCATTATGCAAACAAATGGCCTAATATAACCACCCAAAAAGATCCTCTTCCTCAAGCAAAAGAAATGGATGGCGTTCCAAATAAATTAGAAAAGTATTTTTCAGAAAATCCAGGAAGCGGCGAAGACTAATGATACAGTGCGAACCCTCCTCCTTCGACAATTGACAGACTTCCCTTTTAAAAATAAAAAAATCCTTAAGCGAAATGATTGATTCTTTGGAAGTTTGATGTTAGTGTTATTTTAACATGATCATCTTTCTAAGTATTTTTCTTTGCTTTTTATAGTAAAGCAGTGTATTTTTTTTGGATTTAAAAGTACTCGGCTTTTATGCTCACTTAATTGGTACAATATACTTGGTTAAAGAAAACTCAACCCTCAGGTTTATAACCTGTTTTCCGATACATTTGTTGATCATAAGGGAGTAAACTAAAATATGGCATCCCAACATGGAGCGTCTTCCAAGACCAAAGAATTTGCAACCTCTGAATATATCGTCTACCCTACGCATGGAGTAGGACAAATTATAGCGATTGAAGATCAAGAAGTTGCAGGACATAAATTAAAACTTTTTGTCATTCATTTCGCGAAAGATAAGATGGATGTCAAAGTCCCCATTGCAAAAGCCCTTTCCGTTGGAATGCGTAAATTATCTGCTAGTGACTCTGTCGAACGCGCCTTAAAAGTTTTACGTGGAAAAGCACGCGTTAAACGAACCATGTGGTCACGTCGTGCGCAAGAATATGATGCTAAAATCAACTCCGGAGATCTTATTTGTATCGCCGAAGTGGTCCGTGATCTTTTTCGCTCTAATCTACAACCTGAACAATCGTACTCTGAGCGCCAACTTTATACAGCTGCTCTTGAAAGAATGGCCCGCGAAATTGCGGTTATTAATAGTCTTTCTGAAACAGAAGCTATCAATCTCATAGAGATGCATCTCTCCAACAAGCCAAAATGCGAATTTAAAGCTGAGAGAGAAGAAACAGACGAAAACAGTAAAGCTGTCTACGCTGCATAATACACTCTTTCATCATAATGAGATATTTTGATAAAACCAGCTTTTCGCTGGTTTTATTTTTTAACATCCTCTCTGCCCTTAAGGACGAAGTTTCTTAACCAGCGCCAACCTATAAACAATCTAACTTTTCGACAAATTCCTCCTCTTCATTTGCTTGCTTCATAGATAAAAAATTGATTAATCATCATAATCTAGCATTATTCATATTAAATTAGAATCTTGAATATCGTAAGATTTCTCATTTCAAATTGCTCTCATGTTGAATCAATCAAAATCTCTTACTTTTCGATCCCAAGCGGGGCTGATCTGTGGGTAAAAACTATACAAAAAGAGCGAGACACTGTCTCAAGTGCCAAAGGACATACCAACATTGGAATCTAGCAAAATGTGTAAGACTGCTGGCTTACTTTTTCATTAAGCGTAAAGATCATAGTGCCGTTTATACACTGCACCGAGACTTTACCTTTGCCCTTCTACAAAACCATTAGAACATTCAAAAACGCCATCATAAAATGGATGCAACAAATATTGAAAAATATTCCTTTTAAAAAATGCGTAACGGTACAACATAAGCATATTTTGTCTTGGTCGCTCTATTTTGCATGAGAAGCATTCCCTCATTAAAGAACGCGATAAACAAAAGCATGAAATAAACCATCATCTCCATTCTATAAAAGGCATTCCAAATACTTTTAAAAGCTGTAAAGCTAACTTAAAAAATAACAATAAAAATGAACGTTGGCATTGCCCCTTGCAACTTCATATTTTTCCAAAATAGGTTATATTCTCATTTAAGAGATTACGAGATATACGCAATATCTTACTCCAATCGGACACACAAAATCTAGAACGATTCATAGAACTCTTAAAAGTCTGAACCTCTGTTTTAAACAGACCGCTAAAGATTAGATATTGATGAACAGATAACAAAAAAATCACAAACTTAGGTAAGTAATACCATAAAACCATTTATAAACCAGCTATGAACTGGAGAATCATATTAGCTTTGATAAAATACTTTTCTCAACCCCACATATAACACATTTGGTTTTAAGTTTACTTATTTTACAAGCTGTTCGCAACAAATCCCTTATATTCACAAAAATAAGAAAAAAATATATGGACAATTCTTAGTTCAAAAATATGAAAAGACAGCGTGATATTCATAGAAAAGTCTCATGTGCCTTTATCATCAAAGCACTAAAGATTATTGAATGTGTACACCTTTTGTCTTGTAACGGTTTTCTCTTTTCTGCTTATAAGAAAGCACACTGGCATCATCATACACTTAACCTCCAATGTTGCAATAATCCTTACATTTGAAAATATTCATTATAGACATTTTTTCCTTTCTTATAGAGTTTTTACCCACATGCCAGCCCCACTTGTGAGCGAAAAGCAAGCCATTGTCATTGATTCAACATGAGAGAAATTTGAAATGAGAAAATCCTACGATAGATCTTTCATTCAAGGCGCAAAACAACAAATGATCTTTATAAATCAATGTGATGTAGATCTCTATTTTGTACTGAGAATCACATGTCACAATATAAGCCTATAGACAAACCATTGCCTTAAATATTCTCATAAAAAACACCGGTATGCTTAAAACCTTACATGGGTCAACCATCTTAAACGACGATATTTTACGGTCTAATAGGATCCCCCCTAAAGTAAGTAAAAATTAAGTGCGATACAAAATAATTCTATTACTGAGCTAACTTATATCAATACTCAAGCTCTTTAACGCAATCATCATAAAGACACTGACACAAGCAATCCTTTATAGCCTCTCAAGAAAAAGCGAAAAACGCATCTTACCCAATGGCATTCACTCATGAATCAAGAGAAGCTTACCACTGGAAAAGAGATAAAACGCTAAAGTTTTAATCCCTAAAACGGAACGCCCGCGATACATTCCCATTTTCAAATCAATGTGATGAGAGCGATGCAAAGACACCTCAACATCCATCTCAAAGCGAAAATGCACGCCACAAACGTGCATTCACTCATGAATCAAAAGAAGCTTACTACTGGAAAAGAGATAAAACGCTAAAGTTTTAACCACTAAAACGGAACGCCCGCGATACATTCCCGTTTTCAAATCAATGTGATGAGAGCGATACAAAGACACCTCAACATTCATCTTAAAGCGAAAATGCACGCCACAAACGTGCATTCACTCATGAATCAAAAGAAGCTTACTACTGGAAAAGAGATAAAACGCTAAAGTTTTAACCACTAAAACGGAACGCCCGCGATACATTCCCGTTTTCAAATCAATGTGATGAGGACGACGTAATTCACCAGAATTTTTATCTTCAATATAAGTCGGCGCCTTCAGAGCATCAGCCGAACGGCGCATGCCCCTCTTCGCTGGAGAGGTTTTTCGTTTAGGTACAGCCATAAAAAGACACTCCAAATCCATTAAAACAGAAAAAGCAATGTCAAAAATGACAATGCTTCATTTAAAAACACCATAAAATTTGAGGATATTATACACTGATAAAAAAGAAGAGGCAATGTCAAAATGATCCTCCTCTTACCAAAAATGACCTTCTTTTCATCAAAAATGGTGTCAAAATGATCAAATGAATATCCAAAACACCGCAAAATTTGAGAATTTTATACACCAATGAAATCTTTTTTATAAGACCTTCATTCAATTTTTATTTAGTTTAAAAAGGGATTTGCGCATACAATAGAGATATGGATAAAAAGAGAAGTTGATTTTTAATAAAAAACGACGCCAATTTATGAAAACAAGAAAAAGCGACAACCTTTCTTTTTAAACTTCATAATTTCATTTTTGTAAAAACAAAGGAAGCAAGAATGCACGAATTTACCACCCTTCTTGCAAAACATGGATACACTGTTGAAAAGCGGCTTGATACCCTGTTAAGTGATCAAATCCAAAATGGTGAAATTTCACGCCCTAAAAACTTAATCAAAGCCATGCGCTATGGTGTGCTGAACGGTGGAAAACGCCTGCGTCCTTTTCTTGTGATTCAAAGTGCTGCACTTTTTGATGTTCCTGTAGAACATTCTCTTGATGTTGCATGTGCCTTAGAATGTATCCATTGTTATTCGCTCATTCATGATGATCTTCCCGCTATGGATAACGATATACTCCGGCGTGGAAAACCCACCGTCCATATAGCATTTGATGAAGCAACAGCAATTCTAGCAGGCAATGCCCTCTTAACATTTGCCTTTGAAATCATTGCCCATAAAGCCAGTACTCTATCGACAGACATTAGAATAAAGCTGATCACGTCTCTTGCACAATCGGCAGGACTTGGCGGTATGTTAGGTGGACAAATGCTGGACCTTGAAGCTGAAAAAAGACCGCAAGAAAGTACTGACATCATCACTCTACAACACATGAAAACAGCAGCCCTGATAAGCTTTGCTTGCCAAGCAGGCGCCATCATTGGCAATGCGTCCAAAGAATTAACCGAAAAGCTTACTGATTTTGGTACCTATCTTGGTTTAGCCTTTCAATTAACCGATGACCTTCTTGATGTCACCGCCAACACGCAAACCCTAGGAAAAACGGCTGGGAAAGATGAAACGGCACAAAAAGCAACTTTTGTTCATCTTTACGGCATTGAAGAAACCCAAAAAAAGCGAGATACACTCATCAGTAAAGCAGAAGCATTCTTACATCCTTTTGGCGCTAAAGCACTCCCCCTCCAACAAGCAGCACACTTTAGTGCACTACGCAAAAATTAAACTTCATCCACCCTATTGCACATAGTGTAAATCGTCATCTTTGTTAAATGCATAATAGACTTTTCAAAGAAACGTTACCATTAATCTCCATTATAGTCCTTATCATGAAATGGATGCGACAAATCTTGAGAGGAATTTCATTAAAACAAGCCGCGTGAATTTATAACACAAGTGTATTCTGGGTATCCTATTTTGCATGAAAAGTGCCTTCCATTAAAGAATGAAAAAAGAAAATGTGAAATAATGCGCAATCACCATTCCTTAATAAGCATATAATCCGGCACAATCATTTTCTTTATCAGCGTCCAACCTTGTCAGCAACTCTTGGCACAATATTCATGAGAAGCATTTTTATTTCCTTTTTAATGATTGTTATGCCATGCCCACTTATAACGTACAAGCAGATGACTTTGATTGCTTCAACATACATAGATTTTAAATAAGAATAACTGACACTATTCAGCTTTCTCATTCAACATGCAAAACAACGATGCGCCTTAATAAATAAAAGCCTTGCTCCACTATGAAACCCTATAAAACACGTATCGTAATAAGTTAATATTCTCACTGAACTTTTTTGAGAGTTCCTTCTAAAAAAAATACCGTCAACAAGTAAATCAATAAATAAATAGCAAAAATATAAACGAGTGAGAAAAAGCCAAATATATTGACCATATACGCACTCATGTAAAAAAATACCAATAAGCTAAATCTCCCAACGGTTGACAAAAAAGATTCATATGTAGCCCTGAAATGATCACTAATACTATCGTGCAAAATAACTTCTACACGAAGATATGTATACTTAATTAAGTAAAAAATCATACAGACTAAAATAACAGCAATTTCTTTTCTTGGCTCAAAGAAAACCATTGTAAAAATCAGTGAAGCCGAAAGAAACAGTAGTAAAATAAAATTCACTCTTTCACTTAGTTTTGTAAAGAGAAAACTAGCCAAGAGCTGAGAGAGCAATATCAGTGAAAATGTCACACCAAGATCAAAATAAGTGACATTAATATTATGATCTTTAAATATCCACTGCCAATACTGCGAGAATATATTGAAAAAGATCAGTGAAAAATAAAAGCATAAAGAGATATAAGGAACTTTAATAAAAATAGACAACATCTCTTTAGCATCATAAATGAGAGAATTCGCTTTATTTGGTTGTTTTTCTCCTTTCAGGTCATCAAGAAAAAACAAACCAAATAGTGTTGTCATCAACATTAAAAACGCCGCGATATACCATATATATTGGCTAGAATAATCAGCAAAATATGCGCCGATTAAACTGAATATAAACATGCCGATGTAATTATATTGAGAGCTAGAACCAAGCACTTTTTTAGTCGATGTCAATTTTGCTTTTGCATATTGAACAAGTAAAGCATTATAGGCGCCAGCAATCAATGTCAGCGATAAGGCATTAAAAGATTCTGCCAAAAGAAAACCATAAAAGCTTGTAGAAAATCCCATGAGACATAGCCATGTAGCAGCAAAAGCCGCTGCCAAAACGATAGATATTTTATAACTTTTTCTATCGGCAAAATATCCCAGAGGAATATCTGTAACCATCATAATAAAAGCCTGAAACGACTTAATGATCCCGATATCAATAAGAGTTAGCCCTTTTTCAAGCATATAAAATACAATAAAGGCACCTGTTAAAATTCTTATACCGTTAAATAAAAATCCAAACGCTAATATATTTGTCATCTATTCCCCAATAACACCACGAAAAGTGTCAATACATCCTTTTATATAAAGATAAAAGCTTAAATTTTATAACAAATATGGCAATAGCCGCTATATAGAACTCCAATCCTATCAATTTGATATTCTGAAAATTGCTGGAAATAATGTCACGTTTAGTTTTCTATTGGATCTGTTTGAAGACAATATTATCAAAGAAAAATGCTTGAAAACAGTGAAGAAGCGCCTCAATTTATGAACGATCATCTTGTTCTCAACACGGAACCACAATGAGGACTGAATATTGATTTACAAGCAAAAACACAGCCTTTAATGAAGAAAAAATGCACTCCAAGAATTTATTTCAACCCTGTCCAAAGCGTGTAAGAATATAATCACTCAAAAGCGCTTCAAATTCTTCAGCAATGTGATCACCCCGCAAAGTTTTTACCTTTTGTCCCTCAATAAAAACAGGTGCCGCAGGACTTTCCCCCACTCCAGGCAAAGAGATACCAATATCTGCATGTTTTGACTCCCCCGGTCCATTGACGATACATCCCATCACGGCAACCTTCAAACTTTCAACGCCAGGGTATTTTTCACGCCAAACAGGCATATTTTTGTATAAATCTGCTTCAATTTTTTGCGCCAATTGTTGAAAGACCGTTGAGGTTGTGCGCCCACAACCAGGACAAGCCGCAACCACAGGCAAAAATTGCCGAAAACCCATTACTTGCAAAAGTTCTTGCCCCACCTTTACTTCTCGTGTCCGATCACCACCAGGTTTTGGTGTTAAGGAAATTCGTATTGTATCGCCAATCCCTTGTTGTAATAAAATGCCCAAAGCCACCGAAGAAGCAACAACGCCCTTTGTTCCCATCCCAGCTTCCGTTAATCCCAAATGAAGAGCATAATCACAACGCGCCGCCAAGGTGGTATAAACAGCAATAAGATCTTGGACGTCACTCACTTTAGCAGAAAGAATAATTTTATCACGTCCCAACCCCATCTCTTCAGCCCAAAGAGCCGATTGCAGAGCAGACTGCACAACAGTTTCCCGCATCACTTCAGCAACCGATAAAGGATTTTCTTGCTGTGCATTTTCATTCATAAGCCGTGTTAACAACGCATTATCAAGAGAGCCCCAATTCACGCCAATGCGAATAGGTTTATGATACCGACAAGCAATCTCTATAATTTCTGCAAATTGACGATCTTTTTTTGCGCCAAAACCAACATTTCCAGGATTGATGCGATATTTTGCAAGCGCCTCAGCACACGCAGGATGATCAGATAAAAGCTTATGTCCAATATAATGAAAATCCCCAACCAAGGGTACAAAAAATCCTAACCTCTCCAATCGCTCCCGTATTTTTGGTACAGCTGCCGCCGCTTCATCACGATCAACAGTAATCCGAACCAATTGTGAACCAGCTTGCCAAAGAGCAGCCACTTGAGCAACAGTTGCATCAACATCAGCTGTATCCGTATTGGTCATTGACTGTACAACTATCGGGCTCTGCCCCCCAATGATCACATCACCAACAGCAACACCAACAGATCGACGACGCTCAAGTGGTTTAGATAAAAAATAGGTCGTACTCATCAAGTCCTCAAATTTTTAAAACCTGCGCTATCAATCATCATTTACATTGACTTCCTCCACGCTTCAAAGGACGAAAATTACACCGCCCCCCAATCTTAACAGATTACTCTCAAAAGGTTCCACCTACTAACCACTGATGCAATTCAACTCATAGGTGCGATTCATCCTATAGACGCACCGGATAAGTTCTACTACTTCTGTTCAAGTTTATACTTCTACACTTGGTTGATTCAAAAAGAAACTGAAACCAAATAGAGACAATACTGTATTTTTAAGTTGCATGCCGATACCTTACATCAACGTCATCGCAAAACAGTGTTTTACAACACAACAGATAACGCCTATCAAAGCGCAATTTTTAAAAATGCATGAAAGACACCGCCCAATTAATCCAACACATTGATTTATAATAATCAATTTTTTACAAATTTGAATGGCAACCCCAAATATCGTAAGATTTTCTCATTTTAAATCTTCTTAATTGAATCAATACCACTCCCTAAAGCCACAAAAGAACAAGTAGATAAAAATTCCTTATAAACTATTTCAAGTGCCAAAAGCTATCCCAACACTTTAAATAAACAAAAAAATGAAGACACCGACTTACATCTTTATAAAATAAAGATGATAGAATGAATTTTACACCATTTTGTAAAAATTTTTACCTTAAATCCTTAACAAACACCATCACGAAATGAACTCGAGCACATTAAGAAATGCCTCATTAAAACCAAACTCTTAATTCTCATCTCACCCACGCGCGGCATTATCAATGCAACCTTTCAATTTTCAAGCCGTTATAGCAAAACCCCAAACACAATTCCAACTGTCACGCAACAATTTAACACATGAAGGAGTCAATAAATGTGTCTATTTTCACCCCATAGAAAAAATGCTAAAATTAAAAAACGTATAGCACAATTAAAAAGAGAGCTGGTCCCCGTAAATCATTGGAGTTCTCAAAATGATAACTTTGAAAACATTTCTGAGCTGTTTGATACATGGAAACAAAAAGTCCGTCACGCGCTTTATCACCTCAACGAACATGCTGCAGAATTAAAGAAAAAAGCGAAAGAAAATCCTAAAAAAACCCTCGCACTAACAGCAGGAGTCGTTTTAGTAAGCTTCTTGCTGATCCGTAAAAATTAACAACACAACCAACAACCTTCCCTTTTAATGCCCGACTCAAAGCGGGCATTTTTATAGTTTACAAAATATAAACTTTACATCTTTCCCCCTAACTTTACGCTTTCCTCCAAAAGATAAGTTTTCCATCCATTCCACCAATCTATTATCCAATTTTCTATCTGGCAGTCTCCTTACCCCTATCCTCAAAACACGCGGTAGCACCACATCTCAAAGGACAGTGTTGTGAGAAACTATAAGAAAAGTTTTCAACATTGCATCTATCCCCCCTACTGAGTTATTTCAAAAGAAATGGAAGTCAGTAAAGATGCATGCGCTTTAATATTTTAAGGAACATTATTTTACATCATGATATAGAAGATTAAGGAGCCTAAGAGCTTTAAAAGATGTATTATAAAAAACCAAACGAAATCTTCCAATGTGAATACCCATTTGCTATAAGTAAATGACACAAGAATTAAACTGAAAAAACCCAAAATTTATCCTCCAGAATCGACCCGCTGCGAAGTATCCACATACGTAACCACAGACATCCCAGGAATGAGCTTTTCAATCCCCTCCTGCCCAGGATCTAAAGAAATCCGTACTGAAATACGTTGCGCAATTTTGATAAAATTACCAATTGTCGTATCTGTTTTTAACAATGAAAACTCTGAACCTGTCGCCGGAGCAAAACGAACCACACGCCCCGTTAACTTTTTGTTGTTCAATGCATCAACAGAAAAAACAACCGGTTGTCCCACACGCATCTGAGAAAGTTGCGTTTCCTTATAATTAGCAATAATCCAAATATCATCAGAAATAACAGAAACCAATTGCGTACCCGGCATAACATATTGCCCTACCTTAGCGCCAACCAATCCAATATAGCCTGTTCTAGGAGATAAAATCTTCGTATGATCAAGATTAAGTTTTGCCAACTCAACACTCACCTTTGCTCCCGAAACTTCTGACTGTAAACTTTGCCGTTCAAGATTTAATTGTTTTTGCAATTGTCGTTTTGTTTCTAGGGCTGCCAAGAGTTGTGAAAGAGGGCGAGAAACAGAAATTGCAGCATCACCAAAGCCTAACTTTTTACTATCAGGAACAACATTAGAGAATGCTCGTGAACGCGTTAATTCTGCTTCTGCAGCATTAACTTCTCCCTGTAAAATCTGAGCTTGCAATTCAATACTTGCCAGTTTTGCATTTTTTGAATCGAGAACAGCCTGTGCCCGTGCAAGCTGCTGACGAAGAAGAGAATCATCAAGCTCAAAGAGCAGCATTCCTTTTTCAACACGTTGATAATCTTGCACATAAATCCGTGCAATCACCCCAGAGATCTGTGAACTAACCAGAGTAACATTGCCCTTAATGGAAGCATTATCCGTTATTTGAATGTTACTCACAAAAGGAGGAAGTCTCCAAGCCCACAAAATCAGCAAAACACCCGTAACACCTGACAAGAATGCAACAATCGTAGCTTTTGACCGTAATGCTTTTATCATTTTTTGCACCCCTCTTCTATGGGCATCATTCTACTTTTCTAACGCCCGCAAAGAGCATGACTTAACAACCATTGTGACAAGAAAAATAATGAATACAATCATTGAAATATAAAAATAAAGCCGAAAAACGTCATCATAAGCAAAAATATTTGCTATTAACTTAAATTTTTCTATCAACATAGAAGTACCCTGTTCACTCCTCAAGCCATGGGGAACAGAAGCACCATAAGAAGGCGAAAACAAAGTATTCATCTCACCAGAAATAAGCGGATCAGTCACAACAATATTTTGTGTTAAGGACTCAAAGTTTTTATGGGCAAAATAAAACTGTAGGCTGCCAAAAAAAGCCGATCCCATCAATCCCCCTGTCACTTGTGTTAGCAAAAAAACCGCAATAAAACTCAAAACATAACGCGGTCCTCGCTCACCAGCAATCACAAACCCTTTGAAAAGAGCAGGAGGCAAAAAAAGTGCATAACTAAAACTCACCAACCCTTGGCTCAACATCATATCTTTCGGACGTGTTAAATAGTTTACACGACTGTCTAAATAAGCTCCCAGCGCCAAACAACCTAAAGATAACAAATAAAAATAATCTTCACGCCCCGCCCGTAAAAAAAAGACACAAACAGCCCCCCCTAACAGAGTACCCAATGTCACCGCAAGATACATGGGCGCCATCTCACGATTAAGCAAACCAAAAAGATTAAAAAAACCTACGGGCAAATTTGACCGTTCCAACAAAAAAACATGAAAGATCAATAAAATAAAAACAGATTGAACCATTTCTTTACTGAAAATCCAACGTAAATCAATCAGCGGTTTTTCTCTATTAAGCTCAATAATAATAGCAATAGCCAACGAGAAAATAGCAAGTGCAAGCCCCCAACCAATCCATGGCGCTTCATACCACCAATACAATATGCCAACAGACATAATCACGGCATTTAATCCAAGACCAAGAGCAATCAAACCATAACTTATCCAATCTAACTTTTGAATAACCTTACTGCGGACAACAGGCGTTAAAGGCAAAGTATAGATACAGACCAAGCTGATGAGAACCAACCCCATTTCCAAAGCGGAAAGACTAGAAAAACCACCATTTTCCAGCAAATCAGGAGAAATCAAACGCGATAAAGGTGCCGCTAAAGCCGCATTCATATAATTCAAACTAAGACCAACAGTAAACTTCTTTGCTGGAGCAAAAGCCTCCATCATATAAAGCAGCGCAAGTGAAGCCAAAGGAGCAGCAGCAATCCCAGCAAAAAAGCGAATAATCAATGCAGAACGCAAATCCGTAACAAAGAGTTGCAACACGCAAACCAAAACGAAACCAAGGATTGATAATTCAGCAAAAGCACGCAACCCAAATTGATAGCGGATTTTGATCAACATAATCGCTACACTCACATTTGGCGCCATATAGGCCGCTACCAACCATGTTGTCTCGGTCAAAGTTGCGTGAAAATCACCCGTAAGATGGACAATGTTAGACTGAACAATATTAGCCCCTAAACCATAAGCCCATTGCAAAATAAGAGAAGCAAAAATATAAACAAAACATTTCGGCAAAGGTCCTGCAAAAACACGACCAGGACGAGGAAAAGGTTTTCCGCCCCTTTTAGCAAACACAACCGTACTCTTTTTTCCGCTCATGTCACCTTTTTCCTGTATACGCTGCTACGCTTCTATCAACACAGCACCATCAGCTGACAATTGCTGGAAAAAAGCCTCTATTTTATGATTATCCTCATCTCTTGTCCCCCCTTCTAATGTCGCTTGAACCTGCAAAATCCGCTGTTCCAATACATCAAAAGAAAGATGCTCTACAGCCACAACGTGCTCTACCAATAAAGAGCAGCCTGAAAAGGTAATATTTGCAACGCCCCCGCATACAGCAAATAATTTTTCACCCAAAGAGGTGCGAACACGCACACTCCCCAACACAATGCTTGCCACTAATGGCGCATGATGCGCCATAACTGTCAAAGAACCTGAGGCTGAAGGAAGAACAACAGACACTACCTGCTCTGAAAACACAATTTTTTCAGGCGATACAAGCTCAAATAAAAAATGCTCTTCTCTATTGTTTTCCACAAAAGTCTCCACAATACCCGATATAAGGACTCTCTGTTTTCTTCAACGACTTGTCCTTTTTAACGAAAAATATTCATGACAGTTTTCTCTTGAACAAGAAGCTTCTTATTAAGACGCCTCTGCCATGAGACGCTTTCCTTTTTCAAGTGCTTCATCAATCGAACCAACCATATAAAAAGCAGCTTCTGGCAAATCATCATAATCGCCAGCACAAAGACCTTTAAAGCCTTTGATTGTCTCTTCTAAAGGAACGAGTTTCCCTGGCGAACCAGTAAAGGCTTCCGCAACATGGAAAGGTTGCGAAAGGAAACGTTCAATTTTACGCGCCCGTCCCACCAGCAATTTGTCATCTTCAGAAAGTTCATCCATTCCAAGAATAGCAATAATATCCTGAAGCGCTCTATAACGTTGTAAAATGGTTTGCACTTGACAAGCAACAGTGTAATGCTCTTCCCCTACAATCAATGGATCCAACATACGCGAGAAAGAGTCAAGCGGATCAACCGCTGGATAAATTCCCTTTTCCGCAATAGAGCGCGAAAGAACAGTTGTTGCATCCAAATGAGCAAAAGACGTTGCCGGCGCTGGATCCGTCAAGTCATCGGCAGGAACATAAATTGCCTGAACGGAAGTAATAGAGCCTGTTTTTGTACTGGTAATACGCTCTTGCAAAGCCCCCATATCCGTTGCCAAGGTAGGCTGATACCCCACAGCAGAAGGGATACGCCCTAAAAGCGCTGACACTTCAGCACCAGCTTGCGTGAAACGGAAAATATTATCCACAAAGAAGAGAACATCTTGTCCTTCATCACGGAAACTTTCTGCAATTGTCAATCCTGAGAGAGCCACACGCGCACGTGCTCCTGGTGGTTCATTCATTTGCCCGTAAACAAGGGCACACTTCGACCCTTCCGTTGAACCATTATTCTCTTTTGGATTCACATTCACGCGGCTTTCAATCATTTCATAATAAAGATCATTTCCTTCCCGTGTACGTTCTCCCACACCAGCAAATACAGAATAGCCACCATGAGCCTTTGCAATATTGTTTATAAGCTCCATAATAAGAACGGTTTTTCCAACACCAGCGCCACCAAACAAGCCAATTTTACCTCCTTTAGAATAAGGAGCTAACAAATCCACAACTTTAATACCGGTGACGAGAATTTCTGAAATGGTTGATTGCTCAACATATGCAGGTGCATCTTGGTGAATAGAACGCGTTTTGGTTGCAGGAATTGGTCCCACATTATCCACCGGCTCTCCAATCACATTCATAATACGTCCCAATGTTGCTTCTCCTACAGGAACGCTAATTTGCGTACCTGTATCCACAACCTTTTGGCCCCGCATCAAACCATCAGTGGTATCCATAGCAATCGTACGCACGGTATTTTCACCCAAATGCTGCGCAACTTCTAATACCAAGCGATTGCCTAAATTCTCTGTTTCCAAAGCGTTAAGAATATTTGGCAATTCACCTTCAAATTGCACATCAACGACAGCACCAATAACCTGCTTGATCTCACCAACAGCGCCTTGTGCACGCTCTTCTTTTTTTGCGGATGTATCTTTTTTTACAGGTGTATCTTTAGCTGCACTACGCGCAGGCGCAGAGGAAGCCTTTACATCCACTAAAGCCGTTACATCCACTTGAGACTTCGAAGCGGCTTTTTTCACGCCGGAACGAGCAGCTGGTTTCTTTTTTTCACCTTTTTCTGTTCCTTTGCTTGAGGTTACTGCTTTTACCATCAATCCTTACCTTTTCCATTTAAAGCGCTTCAGCGCCCGCAATAATTTCGATCAATTCTGTCGTAATCTGTGCCTGACGTTGACGATTATAAGCTACCGTCAATTTATTAATCATTTCACCTGCATTGCGCGATGCATTGTCCATAGCTGTCATCTTGGCACCCATCTCCCCAGCAATATTTTCTAGCAAAGCCCGAAAGATTTGCACCGAAAGATTGCGTGGCACAAGCGCCTCTAAAAGAGAAGCCGCATCAGGTTCATACTCATAGACAATTGATTGTGAACCTTTACTATGATCTGTTTGCTCCTCAACATCTATTGCCTCAACAGCTGCTTTTGGAGCAATCATCGGAATCAAGCCAAAAGCTGTTGGACGCTGATTAATCACAGAAATAAATTCAGAATAAAACAGCGTACAGACATCGAAAGCGCCTTCATTGAATAAATCAACAATCCGTTGACTAATCATCACCGCCTCTGCAAAACCAATGCGCTTTACAGCATGCAAATCGATATGATCAATTATCAAACCTTTGTAATCACGCGATAAAATATCCGCACCTTTTTTGCCCACAGTGATAATTTTCACTATTTTACCAGATGCCAACAATGCCTTAATCTGTTCACGTGCACGACGAGCAATTTGCACATTAAAAGCACCACACAAACCGCGCTCAGCAGTACACACCACCAAGAGATGCACATCATCTCGCCCCGTACCACGCATAAGAGCAGGCGCATCAACACCATCTACATCAGCAGCAAGACTGGTCAAAATATCAGCCATCTTCTTCGCATAAGGACGCGCAGACTGCGCTGCCTCTTGAGCACGATGCAACCTTGCCGCTGCAACCATCTGCATAGCTTTGGTGATCTTTTGTGTTGCTTTAACCGAAGCGATACGGTCTCTAAGATCTTTTAGTGAAGCCATTCAAGCATTCCATCAATTCATCACGAGAAATTTTTCGCATAAGTATTAAGAACAGTTATCAACTTATCTTTCAGCTCGTCTGTTATTTGCTTTTGCTCAGCAATTGCCTTTAAGAGATCTTGATAATCACTACGCAAAAGCACCAAAAGTCCCTGCTCAAACCGCGCAACATCAGAAACCGCCAAAGCATCAAGATAGCCATTCACACCGGCGAAAATAACCACCACTTGTTCTTCCGTTTTAAGTGGAGAAAATTGCGGCTGTTTCAAAAGCTCAGTCAAACGTGCACCCCGATTCAATAGACGCTGAGTTGACGCATCCAAATCAGAGCCAAACTGCGCAAAAGCTGCCATTTCACGATATTGTGCCAATTCACCTTTAATCGAGCCAGCAACTTGCTTCATCGCCTTAATTTGTGCAGCAGAACCAACACGCGACACAGAAAGACCAACATTTACAGCAGGACGAATTCCTTGATAAAACAAATTAGTCTCTAGAAAAATTTGCCCATCAGTAATCGAAATCACATTTGTAGGAATATAGGCAGAAACATCATTTGCTTGCGTTTCAATAACCGGCAAAGCTGTCAACGACCCAGATCCATTTTCCGCATTCAACTTCGCAGCCCGCTCTAAAAGACGCGAATGCAGATAGAAAACGTCCCCCGGATAAGCCTCACGACCTGGAGGACGACGCAATAAAAGAGACATTTGACGATATGCCACCGCCTGTTTTGACAAGTCATCATAACCGATCAAAGCATGTTGCCCATTATCACGGAAATACTCACCCATAGCACATCCAGCAAGAGGTGCAATAAATTGCAGTGGTGCTGGATCAGAAGCGGTCGCTGCAACAATAATAGAATATTCCAACGCTCCACGTTCTTCTAAAACTTTAACGAATTGTGCCACCGTTGAACGTTTTTGACCGATAGCCACATAAATACAATAAACTTTGTCTTGCTCTCGTCCAGCCCCTTTTTCATGAAAAGGTTTTTGGTTTAAAAATGTATCGAGCAAAATTGCTGTTTTTCCTGTTTGGCGATCACCAATCACCAATTCACGCTGCCCCCGTCCAATAGGAATAAGTGCGTCAATTGCTTTCAATCCGGTCGACATCGGTTCATGGACAGACTGACGCGGAATAATTCCAGGAGCCTTAACATCAACACGACGACGCTCCGTTGCTTTAATGGGACCCTTCCCATCTATAGGGTTTCCCAACGCATCAACCACACGCCCCAGCAAAGCGGGCCCCACAGGAACATCGACGATAGTGCCTAACCGCTTTACACAATCACCTTCACGAATATCGCGATCTGAGCCAAAAATGACCACACCAACATTATCAACTTCCAAATTGAGGGCCATACCGCGCACACCGTTTGGAAAAGCAACCATTTCCCCTGCTTGGACATTATCCAAACCATAAACGCGAGCGATACCATCCCCTACAGAGAGAACCCAACCAATTTCTGAAACCTCAGCCTTTTGGTCAAAGTTTTTGATTTGCTCTTTTAGAATTTTTGAAATTTCAGATGGTCTAATATCCATCAGCTGACCTCTTTTTTCAATGCAAGCTTAAGCGAAGACAATTTTGTGAGAAGAGACGTATCAATTTGAGACGATCCCACACGAACGATTAATCCACCAAGAATTGTTGGATTCACAATGCTGTGTAGCAAAACTTTTCCTCCAACGACACCTTCCAAAGCCTCACACAACTCTTGTCTTTGTTGAGAACTTAAGGGGCGCGCAGAAATAATTTGCGCAGTCACCTGCCTACGAGCGCGCGCAACGCAACGCTGAAAAGCATGTAAAATACCAAATACGGCACTAAGCCTACGATTTGTTGCAATAACGCGTAAAAAATTACCAATAACCTGCCCTGCGTTTTTATCAGCAAATTTGATGTTTGCACAAACAGTTTGCATCACCTTAACTTGCTCTTTAACTGAAAAGAATGGACTAAGCACAAAGCGTTTTAAATCTTTATTTTGCTCCAAAACAAGCAAAAGATCTTCCACTGCCTTTTCAACCTTTTCAATGTTTCCGGCTTCTTGAACGCAATCAAAAAGCGCTTGCGCATAGCGTTGATCTACCAACGGCAGCGGTATGAGAGAAAATGAATCCGACACGAAATACCGCCTCTTTCCCTTGAGCGACTCTCTGATAGTTATCAGATGAAATGAAACAGACATTCTCAATCTTAAGAATCTTCTTCTTAAAACCTAGAACAAAAACCTCTTGGTTTCTAGCATAGACATAGCCGACTCGCAACACCACAAATCGCTGCTTTTTAAAAATTTTAATAAAATATTCAAAATATTTTTGAAAAGAATTTTTTTTAGATATACAAGATGGCAACACAGTTTTTTTATGCCTCTTTTTGACATTCTCTGAGCGATTTTTTCACTCTCTTTGATTTTGCTTCAAATGCTCTTGCCACCATAATAAAACACTTCTTCTCTAAAAAACACTCCCTTTATCACCACAAGACCTTTAACGAGATGCGAATGCGACTGAAAAAGTCTATTATTGCAAACTGATAAGAAAAAAAGTAATGAATATCCTCCTAAAAATTAAAGAAAAAATTGATCTTTTTTCTTCAAATACCCACTCCTTTTAAAAAAATTCACCAAGTATATTTTCTTGTAAACACACTCTTTAAGTATACAACGTATTGATTTATAATGATAATATATCATTTTTCATACCAGATGAGCCCCAAACATCGAAAGATTCTCTTATTTCAAATCTTTTTATCAAGATCACTCCCTTGCTCCATCACAAACAAAAAAGGAAATGATTAAAGAAAAAACACCTCGTATAAACGCTCTCAAGTACCAAGAGCTTTCATAATCCTAAAAGCTGAATAATAAATGGCGCCATTTTATACCTTTATGAAATAAAGATGTGGAGCCTTAACGCGGTGTTTTCATTCATGAAAGCTTTTACATTCTACACTCGAGAAACATCGTAAAATGAATTCGAGCATGCTGAGAAACATTTGCTTAAACAAACATATGAATACAGTAATACAATAGATGTTCGGTAATATTCCGTTTTGGGCGTTCTGCTTTACATAAAAAATGTGCCCCTATTAGAGAACGAAAGTAACAAAAGCATGAAACAATGGATAATCTCCATTTCACGACAGCACCCATAAATGCTATAATGATAACTCCATTGAGGAACCTCATCTTCACACTTATGAAAGAACAAGCCGGCACCATCATATACTTTGCCATCTCCCAATTTTAAGACAACCCTTAGCACTTGAGATGATGAGGTATTTTAGTCCTGTCTTGTATAGTTTTACTCGACACAGACTCCCCCATCTGTAAAATGCAAACGAATGATTTTGTTGGATCAATATAACCAGATTTAAAATAAGAGAATCCTACGATAGTTGAGATTGTAATATGAATAACGGCATATTATCACTATAAATCAATATTTTATTATTTATAAAAATTATAATTATGGACGCTTTTGAAAATTCTA
>NZ_JBHIMK010000004.1:0-11148 GCF_042194085.1 Bartonella sp. MU70NMGDW | reverse complement strand
TAACGGCATATTATCACTATAAATCAATATTTTATTATTTATAAAAATTATAATTATGGACGCTTTTGAAAATTCTAGAGCCATAAATAAGGACGACAACGATGAATGCTCATTTTAACCTTTACGCTCCCAAATGAGTCTGTGTGCTCGTCAAAGATAAATAAAATAGATATATGCAATATTCTCGCCCTAATCTAACATACAAAAGCAAGTACGACTCGTACAGCACTAATACATCTTATGAATGCTGCTTCATAAGATTTTAAGGTCAAACAACATCAAAAACACGACCTTCATTAAGCCAACATAGCTTCACTTTATACGGCACTATATTATATGGCACTATATTGCACTGATTTTAGAAAAAGCATAGATCAATATCAATTTGAACCCGTATAAAATTGGATATTTTGGGTGTACAGCTAAGCATTTTCAGACCCTATAATCCGCCCTTATAAAAAGAATCCGCCTATCAAAAGGGTACTGTCCCTAAAACAAAAAAGGAGTAAAAGCCGAAATGATAGTGTCCTCGAATAATAGAGACGCTTCTGCTGGTTCCATAACAAAGATATTTTTTCCCGTAGCTCTGCTTAATGCAATGCACATGTATCATATTCTGCTGCTTGAATGCTTATTCTGAAATATATAATATCAAAGTAAAGCACCTTAAGCTAAAGAGACCTTCACTTTATGCGATACTGGTTTTAGAAAAAACTTTGCGGATCAATATCAATTTGAACCCGAACGGAACTGGGCATTTTGGGTGCACCGCTAAGCATTGCACGTATAAACCCTTGTATATCAAAAGAGCGTTGTCCTTGCAGCAAAAGCCGAAAACGATAACGCCCCCGAACCAAAGCCAAAGGCGCTTCTGCTGGTCCCATAACCGAGATATTTTTCTCCCGCGGCGCTGCTTGACGCAATGCGCGCGCATAATGTTCTGCTGCTTGGCGCTGTTGTGCAGACACAATCAAAGAGGCAAGCCGCCCATAGGGAGGCAAATGATAATGCTGACGCGCTGCAATCTCACGTGTGTAAAAATCTTCTGGCTGACATGAAAGTAAGGCTTTGATGACCGGATGATCTGGTTGATAAGTTTGCAATAATCCTAAGCTTTCCAATCCCACACGCCCTGCTCTTCCGGTAACTTGAGATAGCAGCTGGTAGGTACGTTCACTTGCGCGTAAATCGCCATTGGCAAGACCAAGATCAGCATCAATAACACCAACCAGAGAGAGCTTGGGAAAATGATGTCCTTTAGCGACCAACTGTGTTCCAATAATAATGTCCACATCGCCATTTGCAATGGCTTGTAATTCGCTTCGCAATTGCCCAATCCCTCCTTTGAGATCTGTTGAAAGAATCAATGATCGCGCTTGAGGAAAAAGCATTTGTGTTTCTTCTGAAATTCTTTCCACACCCGGTCCACAAGCCACGAGATGATCTAATGTCCCACATTCAGGACAGGCTTGAGGAAGTGGTTCATGATACCCACAATGATGACATTTCAATTGCCCTTGCGCACGATGTTCTACCAACCAACTTGAACAATCAGTACAATGAAAACGATGTCCGCAAATTCGGCATAAAGTTAAAGGTGCATAACCACGACGATTAAGAAAAAGAAGAGCTTGTTCGCCCTTATCAAGCGTTTGTTTTAAAGCCCTTTCAAGAGCAAAGGAAATAAAGCGCCCCTTTTGCACCCCTCCTTGGCGCATATCAACCACCCGCAACTGTGGAAGTGCTACTTCTTTAAAACGGGAAGGTAAATGCACCTTTTGATAACGCCCTTTTAAAACATTGGCTTGGCTTTCAATCGACGGTGTGGCTGAAGATAAAATAACAGGAAAATGCTCAAAAGAGCCCCGCGCAACAGCCATATCACGCGCATGATAAAAAATGCGCTCTTCTTGTTTATAAGCGCTATCGTGCTCTTCATCGACAACAATCAAGCCAAGCTCATGAAAGGGAAGAAAAAGTGCCGAACGAGCCCCCGCAACGACACGCACCCGCCCTTCTGCAACCTGCCGCCAGACGCGTTCTCTACGACGTGGCGTCAAATCAGAATGCCATTCTGCTGCCGCAGCGCCAAAACGTGCATAAAAACGATCTAAAAACTGCTGTGTTAAAGCAATTTCCGGTAATAAAATTAAAACCTGCTTGCCCTCTTTAAAGGCTTGAGCAACCGCTTCAAAATAAACCTCTGTCTTTCCTGATCCCGTAACACCATCAAGCAAAAAAACTTGAAACTGAGAAGATAAAACACCTTCCCGCAACATTGTTGCTGCTTCATTTTGCGCTCCCTGCAACTGAGGAGGACAAAAGTCAGGATCAGGCATTGCCACAAGATCAGGAGCAGGAACTATAATATCTTCAAAAACCCCTAGCGCTTTTAAACCTTCAACAACAGAAACCGAAGTTCCAGCCGCATGCGCAAGACCAGAACGTGTCCATATCTTCTCATTACGCACCAATTCCAAAACCCGTAATCGCGCTGGTGTGAGACGTTCTACATTTCCACCACAATATCGCAAACCCAGCATTTGAGCTTCCGGCTCTAAAGCAGCCGGTACAGACAAAACCAATCGCGCCACAAGACCAAAAGGCGCCATTGTATAGCGACTAACAAAACGCAAAAATGTAATCATTTCTGCCTTTAAGGGGGGACAATCAAAAACATGAAGCAAAGAGCGTAATTTTTCACGTGCCACCGAACCAGACCTTTGCCCACCTGCTGTCTTCTCTCCAACATCCACAACAAAACCGCAAAGCTCACGCCCCATCACCGGAACCCGAACAAAGGAACCAATGTTCACCTCCATAGAAGATGGAACTTTATAACTATAAGCGTGAGCAACAGGAAGAGGAACCAATACGGATACAATCTTTTCCTCTATCATGTTTGAATTCATCTTTTAAACCAATCTATGACCTCTTAAACACCAACAGGTCTAAACCTTATCTTTAAACACTCTTATAAAATTCATTACAGGATTCAATCCCCCCTATCACAACACTTTTCTCACAAGAATTCTTTTTAATACTCATCCCATCACCAAAGAACCAATCTCATCGTCTATAACAAAAAACTTTATAGCAAAAAAACTAGCGCCATTCTTCTGTGCAAATAAAGCGCATCACTATTAAGCATTCAACATGATATCGTCAGTGCGCTCTTCAACAAAGCGATCCCATAGTGTAACTTCTTCCCAACACACACGTTTATTTTTTACCGCTTCATATCTCAATTTATCTTCAACAAACTGATTTATAAAAATATAATCATCATTATACCTATTGTAATAAAAACCATCAGTACGATGAATTTTTCTCATTTCAAACTCATCGAGGAACATTTGTAAATCCTTATCAATGAGAGAGTCTCCTATGATTTGAATTACAGGGAGAATAGTATTGCAAATGGAACCGTTACAATATTCACCTTGGCTTTGTGCCAAAACATGGAAACACGTGCCTACATCTTTCAGCTTGATTGAGAATCAAGCAACAATACAAGCAGCACAAAAGCGTATTGTTGAAGAATGAGTAACACAGAATAAATCAATGTATTGACCATAAAAAACACTTCATGTGTAAAATTTACATGCCTTCTTCAATGGTGTTTTACGATAAAATAAATCCATTCGCTTCTATCAAAAATGAGGTTAACCGTACCCCCCTGAAAAAAGGAGGTATCTTATGATGCACTCTCAAATATCTAGAGCAATCGCAAATAGGAAATGAACAAAATATGTAATAATGCTAGTTTGTTTTCATAAGTATAAAAATACCGCTACGCAAAGATTCCAATACGCAAAAATGTTGGTACACAATGAGTCCTATACCTTATCCCGAACAACGTTACAAAATGGGTGTGGAAACAATAAATCATATTTCTTTACCGAAAACGAGTACATGGTTAACATCATAGCATTCTTGTTCTTTATACAGAGATTAATTCTTTCTCTTGCTTTTGCAATCAACAATAGCGCATAACAAAAAATATGATAAAAGCTAACAAGAAGAGGTTAGAGATGAAGTTTTTTGTGGATAGCGCCAATATTGAAGAAATTCAAGAGTTACAGAATTTAAGCCTTGTTGATGGTGTCACCACCAATCCCTCTCTTATCCTAAAATCAGGACGCAATATTCTTGATGTTACAAAAGAAATTTGTGCTCTCATTAGCGGACCTGTTTCTGCTGAAGTTGCAGCAACGGAATTTGAAAGCATGATGAAAGAAGCGGCTGTTTTAGCAAAGATTGCCGACAATATTTGTATCAAGCTTCCTTTAACACTCGATGGATTAAAAGCCTGTAAAGCCCTCACAAAAGAAGGACTAAAAACAAATCTCACACTTTGTTTTTCTGCCAATCAAGCCTTACTTGCTGCCAAAGCAGGCGCAACATTCGTTTCACCTTTTATTGGTAGACTTGATGATTGTGGAAATGATGGAAGTGAACTGCTTCATGAAATTCGCACAATTTATGATAACTATAACTTTGAAACACAAATCTTGGCCGCTTCAATCCGCACCGTTAATCATGTCAAAGAAGCAGCACTCAGTGGTGCTGACGTTGCAACAGTTCCACCAGCAATATTAAAAGCACTAGTCAAACACCCTCTCACTGATAAAGGGTTGCAAATATTTCTCAACGACTGGAAAAAAACAGGACAAAATATTGCTTAATATCTAGAGTTTTTATTGGAAAGATCTTTTGAAAGTAACAAAAAAATCTGTTCAGCCAACTCTTCAGCAACCCGTTTTTTTGCATCTTCTTCTGCTTGCATCGTTGCATATTCTTGACGAAGTCGGTCAAAAGATGCATTCATCATTGCTGTTCCTTTTGCAACAAGAGTATTTTTCATATCCTGCAAAGTATAAGAAGCTCTGCTCATAACAGTTCCAACAGAAGGTCGTCCTTTTCGTTTTTTCTCGAAATCAACCTCTATCTGCATAGATTCTCTTGTAGATACAGATATCTGCAATGCCAATCGATAAGCAGGTAGAGAAGGTTTACCACCATTTCCATACAAAAGAAACAGCAGATGATTGCGCACCATTTGACCAAAACGATCCGAAGGCTCTTCCACAACAATAGAAGCAAGCTTTGCTGAAAGCCCCAAAGAAGCTTGCCCAGAAACAGGCTTCCCATAAGAAGCAGAATTCATTGTCATTGCACTCTGCAATTCTTGACGATAAAGCGGTTCAACTTTGCATCCACACAACAGTGTGAATACACCAGCTAAAACGACAAGAATCAAACTTTTAAAAAACGACATTCACAATCCTTTGTGGAACAATAATGATTTTTTTCACAGGCTTTTCAACCAGCTGTGCCTTTACAAAATCTAAAGCCAAAACCGCTTCTTTAATCATCGTTTCATTTGCTGTTGCTGCAACGCTCACCTCACCGCGTTTCTTACCATTAATTTGTACTGGCAAAGTATAGCATTCCGCAACGATTAACGCGCTGTCATAAACAGGCCAAGCAAGCGCAGACATTAAAGTTTTTCCTCCTAAAGCAGCATGACATTCTTCTGCTAAATGGGGCATCATGGGTGCAATCATGGCAAGAAAAAAATCCATGGCTTGACGTAAAGAAGCTTTCATTTCATCGTCAACACTTGCTATCTTGTTGAGCAACGGTGCCATAATATTCAAGAATTCATAAAGGCGTGCAATAGCCCGATTAAAAGCAAATTTTTCCAAATCATCTTCTACAGCGCAAAGCGTGCGATGTGCGACCTTTGAGAGTTCCAAAGCTGCCCCCTGATGCCCTGCACAAGGCGCCACATCCTTTAAAACAGAAGCACTCAAAGCCACATGGCGCCAAACACGCTGTACAAAGCGATGGGCTCCTTCAACACCAGATTCTGTCCAGATGACATCCCGATCAGGAGGAGAATCTGACAACACAAACCAACGCACAGTATCCGCGCCATAGGATGCGATAATATCATCAGGATCAACGACATTCTTTTTGGATTTCGACATTTTTTCAATCGAACCAATCATCACTTCACTTTGATCAGTCAATTTATAAGCCTGTCGTTTTCCATCCTTTTCAACAATGGAAATTTCTGCTGGAGAAACCCACCCTTGATCATCCCGATAGGTTTCATGAACCACCATACCTTGGGTAAAAAGCCCCTTAAAAGGCTCATCAACAGTCGCATGGCCGATCAATTTCATGGCACGCATAAAAAAGCGTGCATAAAGAAGATGAAGAATGGCATGCTCAATTCCACCAATATATTGTTGCACAGGCAACCATTCAGAGATTGCTTGTTTGTCGACAGGTTCCTGCGCAAAAGGAGCCGTAAAGCGTGCATAATACCAAGAAGAGTCAACAAATGTATCCATAGTATCGGTTTCACGTTTGGCAGGTTGACCACAGGAAGGACAAGTAACATTCTGCCACCTTTCATGCCGTGCAAGAGGATTTCCAGGTTGATCAAAAGTAACATCATCAGGCAACACAACCGGTAAATCGGTACGTGGCACTGGAATCACTCCGCAAGATGTACAATGGATCATCGGAATGGGGCACCCCCAATAACGTTGCCGCGAAATCCCCCAATCACGCAAACGAAATTGCACTGTTTTTTTCCCTTGCGGTTGCCCATTGAGCATTTGTTCTTCAAGCCTTTTGGCTGCTTCTTCAAAAGCTTGTTGAGGTGTCAAACCATCCAAAAAGCTGGAGTTGATCATCACACCATCACCCGTATAAGCTGTTTCAGCAATGACAAAATCTTCTGCTTGCTCTCCTTTTGGCAAAACCACCGGTTTTATTGGAAGATCATATTTACGCGCAAAATCAAAATCTCTCTGATCATGAGCCGGACAACCAAAAACAACCCCTGTTCCATAGTCCATAAGCACAAAATTAGCGATATAAACAGGAATATGTACTGTTGAATCAAAAGGATGAACTGCCAAAAGGGGCGTAAGAAATCCTTGTTTTTCAGCTGTTTCAAGTGCTGCTGTTGTCGTCCCACCACACCGACAATTTTCAATAAAAGCACTCAACGCTTTGTCTTTTTTTGCCAAAGCTTGTGCAATAGGATGATCAACAGACAGAGCCAAAAAGGAAGCGCCAAACAGTGTATCAGGACGCGTTGAATAACAAACAACCTCATCAAATTTCTCACAAACATCATCAGCATCACCCGCCGACTTTAAAGCCCAACGAATCAGCAAACCTTGTGATTTTCCAATCCAATTTTTCTGCATAGTGCGAACTTTTTCGGGCCACTGCTCCAGCTCTTCAAGCCCAGCCAAGAGCTCTTCACTAAAGTCGCTAATTTTGAAAAACCACTGCGTCAATTCACGCTGTTCCACCAACGCACCAGAACGCCAACCCCGCCCATCAACAACCTGCTCATTGGCCAAAACAGTGTGGTCAACAGGGTCCCAATTCACCTTAGCCACTTTACGTGCAACCAACCCCTTTTGATAGAAATCAAGGAACAACATTTGTTGACGATGGTAATATTCCACATCACAAGTCGCAAATTCACGCGTCCAATCTAAAGAGAGCCCTAATTGCTTTAATTGCCCGCGCATTACAGCAATATTTTGATAAGTCCAAGTTTTAGGATGCACTTTACTTTGCAGAGCAGCATTCTCAGCCGGCATACCAAAAGCATCCCACCCCATAGGATGAAGCACATTAAAACCCATTGCCCTTTTATAGCGTGCCACCACATCCCCCATGGCATAATTGCGCACATGCCCCATGTGAATGCGGCCTGACGGATAAGGAAACATTTCTAAAACATAATATTTTTCACGAGCATCTTCTTGAACAGTCTGAAAAATTTTCTTTTCATCCCAAATTTCTTGCCATTTTTTTTCTCTCGCACGTGGATTATAGCGTTCGCCTATATTATAATGTTCAATCGTCATTCCCATTATACTCTTTTAATAAAACTGAACCAAAAAACTTGTTTTATTATGCTTGACCATGGATTAAGCTCATCGTCAACATTTTCGTGAAATATTTCCCTAAGTATTTTATAAAACTTTTAAAAAACGACCAACTCTTGAACAAAAAAGGCAAAGCACAAAAATATGAATACACAAACGCCCCTCAACGCCCCTTCCATTGAAGCATGGCAAAACCTTCAAAAAGACATTGCTGAAACATGTCAAGAGCTACAACGCCCTATAGAAGAAATTGAACTTATCGCTGTTTCAAAAACTGTTTCTGCCGCTGATATACGTCCCCTTTTACAAGCAGGCCAATCTTTGTTTGCAGAAAACCGCGTACAAGAAGCGGCACAAAAATGGCCTGCTTTACGTCAACAATTTGAAAATATTAAGCTTCATCTCATCGGTCCCCTACAATCAAATAAAACAGCAGAGGCGGTCAAACTTTTTGATGTTATTCAAACGGTTGACCGTGAAAAAATAGCAAAAAGCTTATCTGAAGAAATGGAAAAACAAAAAAGGCATCTTCCTTGCTATGTTCAGGTTAACATTGGCTTAGAACCGCAAAAAAGTGGTATCGCACCACAAGAAGCGACATCTTTTGTCAACCAATGCAAAAACAACTATGGACTTGATATCATCGGTCTTATGGGCATCCCCCCTGTCGATGAAAACCCCGGACCCTATTTCGCGCTCTTAGCAAAATTAGCAAAACAAGCAGGTCTTCCAAAGCTTTCCATGGGCATGTCCAGTGACTTCAAAACCGCTCTACAGTTTGGCTCTAACGTCCTTCGCATTGGCTCCGCTTTATTTGGAAAACGCCCTGTGTAAAGCAATTTCCTCTCATATAAATTCATTCCCCCTTCATATAAATTCCCATTGAAAATTCTACGAACAAGCCAAAAACAACAGAAATGAGAAAAAATATTTCCTTCAATATCAATAAGAGCAATTCTAGCAAAAAAGATTCCAGTCCCTCTTTCATCCTGTTAGCAAAATAAGCAAAAAAGCTGGTCTTCTCAAAATTCTCACCAGCACATCCACAACACGTACAATAGATTTAAGATAGCATTGCAATTTGGCTCTCATATTCTCGCACATTGGCTCTACTTCACCTCCCCTCTGACCGCCTCTCCAGCAAAAGCAACGTAAAAAATAAATCCTTATATAAAGGCAAAATGATAAGAGGGGCGTTGCGCATTCATGAAAAAACTATCGCAAAATCACTAATTACAAAAGAATATTTAATACGATTATCGCAATGATTTCCATTAAAAACCACGAATTCTCTTAACTTCTCCAACACGCGTAAACAATTTCCCCACATGCCAATGGCGTAAAGCAGGCAAAAAGAGGCTTATGGCTGCATAATACAGTAACAAAACTCTTTCATGTAAGCCACTTGAGAAAAATAAACATCTCAATTGCCCAATAGAGCACCAAGAGCCGCGCTAAACAACATGAATAGCAATCTATAAGGTCCAACAATAGCATAAAGACTTTCTATGCTCTACAAAGCGTAAAATACGGTCAATATTCGCCTGAAAAATAAAAGAACTAATCCCAAGCATATGCGCATAATACATGCAGGCAAAACAATGGCAATGAGATCGATTTCAATAACGATATTTCTTTATCATTATTTCTTTATCGTTCTCATAAACAAAGAGAAAAACACCAATTTTTCAGATGCACATTTTTCTAATTTTAAACTTTAATTAATAAAAAATATGATGTCATTTCTTGTGTTTTAAAATATTATAAATAATATTATTATATTATAAAGAATAATATTTAATATACATAATATAGTTATTATTTATACAGTATTTTTATTGCCATTTTTAAAGTTTATCTTTGACATTTCTCTAAAAATACGCGATAGCCATTTCAAATGTATCATTATGATACTACTTTTAATGTGGATAATTAAGGAGAATTAATATGTTTGGTTCATTCAACACATTCGGTCATATGGTGACAAAGCCTTCTTTTGGTCATTCGCACAATTCAAGACCTTTTCATGGAATATCAAAACATACTCATGGAAATGCATGTAGCTTTAATGGTTTTGCTAATAACATGATTTCACACGCCTCTACACTAGGAGTTCAGGGAGGGCTAACAGGAGCAGCAGGGGGACTCATTGGAGGCGCTATTTATGGCTTTGGACAGTCAGCTTGGAATTGTTGGTTCTAATTTATAAGAATTGTTGGTTCTAATTTATAAAAAGTAGCTACAAAGATATCTCTGAAGATAAATAATTCTGTAAATATATTCGAAAGAATATACCAAAATTAAATATCTACATCTGTGGACAAAATAGTTTTCGGAGATATCTATTGTGGATCACATCTTATAATCAGGATTTTGTTATAATGAATATTCTTTATGAAATCATAAGACTGTTTTGCATTCTCATTGTATTCATCCCTATATATGCTATTGGTTTTAAAAAAATTGGTGGTTACAGTTGGAAAGTATCTATAAAATCAACATTATATACAGTAATTCTGTTCATTATTTCTGATAGTTTATGTAGATACTTTGGTTTATATTAATATTTATTGGATGAGTTGCAAGCACTCCGAATAAATTAGCAACGATACTATTAATGAGAAATTATCATGTATAATCACAGATTTTACTCATAAAATTATTGAATCGCTTATAGCAACATTTTTTTGGTTTAATATATCTTTTTTATTATAAGTTTATTTATTATATTTGGAAAGATTCTCTAAAAAAATCATTATTAATAAGCTCAATATTCTTTCTTATGAGTCTTTTCTTTAACGATATTGGTTTATATCAACTTTTGAGAAATATTTTATAATAGACATTTTTAAAATGTCTTTATGCGTTTATAAAAAGCTCTATACCGCAATAGGTTTTGCCACATTTGAGTATCCTAAAAGCATAGAATACCCTCTTTAATATCATCACATCAGATTTTAAAAATTGACTATTCCAATCTTTGTCATTTAGTCTAACCTCACAATGAAAAGCTTTAGGGACGACTCTGCCACAAATATAAAAATACAATGGCTGATTTTTCTAAAAAATAAAAAGAGGGAAACATGACTGAAAAAATCTATCCAGTATCAGAAGAGATCAAAAAAAATACTTTGCTCGACGAGGAAACTTATCAACAATGGTATCGAGAAAGCATCGATGATCCAGAAAGCTTCTGGGCCAAACATGGTCAACGCAT
>NZ_JBHIMK010000399.1:0-1047 GCF_042194085.1 Bartonella sp. MU70NMGDW | reverse complement strand
TGTGCCAATCCCCAATGTAGCGACAGCCTTTGGCACTTGAGATGGTTCATAAGAAGCATTTTTATTCTTTCTTTCATGTTTTTTATCTCACGGCTCTCCCTCCTTTTGACGTGCAAAAAACGCGGTTCTGATTGGTTCAACATGGTATAGGTTTAAAATGAGAAAATCTTATGATACTTGGGTCTCTCACTCAACATGAAAAAAAGTAAATTATATTTACAAATCAAAGTGTTGTTCGAATAAAGCAGTAGCTCTTTTGAGTGAAGATTTTTTTTCCAGCATATATCTGAAAAATAAAAGCCTCATTCGAAAATGAGACCTTTGAATTGTCTAATTCTGCAAAAAATTAAAATTTATAAGCTACGCCCACACGGAAATCATTTGTCTTATAGCCCATTTTAAATTTATCCTGTATGAACTTCTTCTTGCCAAAATCTGAATAACGATATTCTGCACGCACAATAATATTATCAGTCATTGCAAAATCAACACCACCTCCGAGGGTATAACCAATCATGGTCTTTTTTTCATCATGCAACCAATCAGAAGAATCAACCTCTCCATTTTTGCTATCAGCAACTAACCCCAAAATATTCTGAAGCTGCGTATAAGCAATCCCTCCAGAAACATAAGGCATCACACGCTCGATCGCAAAACCAACTTTCATCCGCGTAGCACCGGCCCATTTTTGTTTTAAAGTATGACGTACAGCTTTAATAGGTGTTGTCGAATCCTCCTCATGCAAATCTCTTGTTAGACTTGTTTCTTCTATAGGTTTTGGTGTTTCTTCAGTTGGACTTTTTTTCGGTAGAGCGACATCTTTAGAATCCTTTTTACCAGACCACATAATATCTGTATCAATACCTATAATAAAACTATTATCGATATCAATATTGGAACCTGCATAAACACCCCCGATAAAACCAGAAAGTTTAGGTAAATTCTCCTTTCCAACTGGGTTCCATATCCTTGTCTCATCTTTTAAATAACTTGCAGTTGTTTTACCTGAAAAGCTACCAATCTGTCCTCCAAGATAAAATCCTGTCC
>NZ_JBHIMK010000398.1:0-1050 GCF_042194085.1 Bartonella sp. MU70NMGDW | reverse complement strand
GCAACTTTTTAAGTCAAAATTGATGTATTTGATTTAGAGACAAAAGAAAAAACTTCAGATAAAGATGGACTACCTAAGCCTTGAGGTTTCATAGGTAGTATTTATTTAGGTTCCAACATAGATCTTGGAAATGTCCTCATTCTAGGTGTTGAAACCGATGCAGTCTGGGCAGACCGAGGAGAGATGAAGACGGTTTCAAAGCTTCTTGCGATTGATAAATTTAATGATGTTAATGATGAATTTGAAGATGCTGGTGTTACATTGGATGAAGATGAAAAGTTTCAAAAGGGTAACACAGCAGTGTGTCGCATTGGTTTAAAAGGAAAAAGGTCTGGTGAAACACGGGTTCGTGTAGGCTTTTTCGTCGCTGACCGCATTTATGCCTTATGTTTCCGGTGGTATTGTCTGTGCGTAAATACAAGGTGTTGGTAAAGTTTCAGGAACAAAAAAGTCGGCAAATGGTAAACCAAGTAAAGCCGTTTCTGCTACGGTATTTGATAAAATAAAAGCGATGGTGGGTTTCACTCTTGGTGGTGGTATAGATTTCGCGATGACAGATCATATTCTGCTTCGTGCGGAATACCGTTACTTAGACTTTGGTAAGAAGGAATTTAAAAAGGATTATCATAAACTAGGCTACAAAAGCAATGACTTTTGTGTAGGTATCACTTACAAGTTTTAATTTTATCAAAAGTACAATTATGAATAAAAAGTATTAATAAAAAATTAAATTTTCAAGAGATTTTTACTTTGACAAAATCGCTGTTTTCTGGGCTTTTATTTGTCAATTGTGACATTTTTACTACAGCTTTTCTATCTATAATCTTGTAAGGTCATTTTATAGTTAATTTAGGAGCAAAATTATGAATACAAAAGCTTTAATAGCAACTTCTGTTGCCGCTTTAATTTCAGCTTCTGCGGCACAAGCTGCTGACATGGTGATCCCTCGTGAAACAGCCCCAGCAGTTATCGTAGCAGCCCCTTCGTTTTCTTGGACGGGTTTTTATCTTGGTGGTCAAGTTGGCAACTTTTCGAGTAAAACTAAAGTAA
>NZ_JBHIMK010000397.1:0-1050 GCF_042194085.1 Bartonella sp. MU70NMGDW | reverse complement strand
ACAATGGGCTGTAGAACACCACATGCATCACAAGGCACGTTGTAATATCGCTGGTCTCCTAGCACAAAATCCTTGGCAATACGGCTTGTGTCACGGTGGGTGGGTGTGGACAATTTAAAGATCTTTCGTTGTACAAAGGTTGAGGTCCGCTTTTCGGCAATCATCACCGGATCACCTTCGTTATCCACACTGAGAGGATAACCATCCACTTCATCCAAAATCAGATAACGAATAGGCATGGAACGCAAACCAGCTGCACTGTTTGCTCCTGTAAGCATCAATGCACCACCATCAAACTCTTTCGAAAACATGGTATTCCCACTGTCACGTGCCCGCGCTGGGGCTATGCGTTCACTTAAAACTGGACTTGCCATAATCATAGGATCAAGCCGCGTCTTTGAAAGCTTTTTGGCTGTCTCAACCGTTGGCATCACATAAAGAGCAGGTCCTGGACTATAATGAATAGCATAACCGCAGAAATTTAATCCTGCCTCTGACATGCCAACTTGCGCCCCTTTCATGACAATAGTTGTTTCAATTGGTTTGTGAGAGGAAAGATTATCCATGATTTCGCGCAAATAGGGGGTCCGCTTTGTTCTCCACAATCCAGGTTCAGCACTTGCTACCGTGCTAAGGTATCTATTCTTATCCGCCCATTGCGAAACCGTGTACGGTGGGTCGGGTTGTCGTGCGTTATTGGCATTAGCGAAAAATTCTTCGACTGCATTGTCATCCATTATTCGTTTCTTGCAAGTTCTCTAACTCTGGAGAATGAGGATCATGAAAAGGCACTGGAATATTAACCGCCTCAAGCAAAGCGGTTCTCATAGTGTAATCAATAGCACCAATAAGGCTGTCCGCATCACATCCAACTTGTGCAGCAATGCTTGCACCAAAACGATGAGGAAAATTCAACATAGCGTCACGGTGTGCTCTTCCAAACTCACGGGCTGCTCTCTTGACTTCTTCACGGTCAACGGTTGTTTCGCGTAAGCGTTCAAGGGCAATCTTTTCGCTTTCAAGCGCAACTTGCATTCGCTCCAGTTTTAT
>NZ_JBHIMK010000396.1:0-1050 GCF_042194085.1 Bartonella sp. MU70NMGDW | reverse complement strand
AAAAAAAGCACATGAATTAGCAACACAAATATATTCCGTTTAGGGCGTTCTGTTTTACATGAAGAACGTAAATCCATTAAAAACGTGAGAAACAAAAGCGTGAGGCAATGCGTAATCTCTATTATTTAACAGACATTGCTTTAGATACTTTTGAAAGTCGTAAAGCAGAATTAAAAATGATGGTAAAGATAAGATTTGGTTTTTATATTTACGCCTTCATATTTTTTCCCAATTAGGCTGTGTACTGGTTTCAGAGATTTAGGTCTTCGAACCTACCATATGTTTCAAAACTCTCCTCAAAATTGCTTTTTTCAAATAAAAGCTGTTACAAAAGTAAAAAATATGAATTCGCAAAAGTACTTTGATTACCTAAACTTCAAATGAAATAGCACTTAAGAATTTATTATAACTCTTATCAGAAAAGATGAGAGGATAAAATGCCCATAATGTACAAGCATTTCATCCTCTCACATCAATAATTAACTCCATTAAAAGCCAATTTTAAAGTTAGCTATGCGCAAAAATATCAACTTCCGCCCATCCTAAAAGATCAAGCCTAGCTCTCATAGGCAAAAATTGAAAGCATGCCTTGGCAACATTTTCTCGCTCTTCACGTCTTAAACGTTCTTCAAATATAACCTTTAAACGATGCAAATATAACACATCCGACGCAGCATATTCAATTTGTGCCTGTGATAACGTTTCTGCCGCCCAATCCGAAGATTGTTGCTGTTTAGAAATATTCACATTCAGCAATTCATTACAAATTTCTTTCAAGCCATGACGATCCGTATAAGTACGCGTGAGTTTCGAAGCAATCTTTGTACAAAAAATAGCCTCTGGCATAACACCAAATGTATGCGCTAAAATCGCAAGATCAAAACGCCCAAAATGGAATATTTTGATGACTGCGTTATCTCCAAGAAGCTTGACCAAATTAGGTGCACTCTTTTGTCCTTTAGCAATTTGTATAATATCGGCAGTACCATCTCCAGAAGAAAGCTGAACAACACATAAACGATCACGATGGGGTTGTAACCCTAAAGTTTC
>NZ_JBHIMK010000395.1:0-1054 GCF_042194085.1 Bartonella sp. MU70NMGDW | reverse complement strand
ATGCGTTGACCATGTTTGGCCCAGAAGCTTTCTGGATCATCGATGCTTTCTCGATACCATTGTTGATAAGTTTCCTCATCGAGTAAAGTATTTTTTTTGATCTCTTCTGATACTGGATAGATTTTTTCAGTCATGTTTCCCTCTTTTTATTGTTTTGAAAATCTGCCTCTGTATTTTTGTATGGTTATATTTGTGGCAGAGTTTTCCCAAAAGCTTTTCATTGTGAGGTTAGACTAAATGACAAAGATTAGAATAGTCAATTTTTAAATCTGATGTGATGATATTAAAGAAGGTATTCTATGTTTTTAGGATACTCAAATATAGCAAAACCTATTGCGGTATAGAGCTTTTTATAAACGCATAAAGACATTTTAAAAATGTCTATTATAAAATATTTCTTATAAGTTGATATAAACCAATATAGTTAAATAAAATACTAACAAGAAAGAATATTGAGCTTATTAATAATGATTTTTTTAGAGAATCTTTCCAACTATAAGAAATAAAATTATAATAAAAAAGATATATTAAACCAAAAAAAATGTTGCTATAAGCGTTTCAATAATTTTAGAGATAAGATCTGTCATCACGCAATCCAAATTATAATATAATTACAAATTATAAATATCTCTGAAGTCCGTCTCAATAATAATTGTAGATAATATAATTTAGATATTTTTCGAAAAAAATTACAAATTATTAACTTCAGAGATATCTTTATAGTTGCTCTCTAAAAATTAGAACCAACACTCATGAACTTTCTGTACGAACCCTAAACCAAAACCTCCGAAGAAACCAGTCGTGACACCAGTAAGGCCACCCATAAGTGCACCCGGACCAGTTACAGCTCCCAGTGCTGCTCCGGTTATCCCTCCTGCAACTGCATAGTCAAAACCCTGTGCATTCATGTGAGACATAAAATCATTAAAGCCACATGCATTTCCATGAGTAGGTCTTGAATTGTGCGAATGACCAAAAGAATGACTTGTCGCCATATGACCGAATGTGTTGAATGAACCAAACATATTAATTCTCTATATTAAAAGTAGTATCA
>NZ_JBHIMK010000394.1:0-1057 GCF_042194085.1 Bartonella sp. MU70NMGDW | reverse complement strand
TTGCAGCCGCCTTTATGACATATTTACACAAAATGCTTTCCCAAAAGACCATGGCACGCATTACACAAAAATAATGTCACTTGACTTTAAGGTTAATAAAACTTGCCAACCAAAGAAAACATAATAAAAATTTTATGCTTTATATTTTATTAAGGCAATATATTGATTTATAATCATAATTTATCGTTTCACAACATGAGTTAAAAACCTAAATATCATGAGGCTTTCTCATTTTAATCCATTCATATTGGATCAATTGAAATCGTTTGTTAATATATCACAAACGGAGGTGGTGTGTGGATAAAAGTACTTTCAAAAAGGCGTGAAATATCTTTTATGAATCCTCTCAATGCAAACATTATCGTCACATTAAAAACTGGAAAAGAGTATGATGGTATCGATTTGTACCTTCTATTTCAGTAAAAATAGAGAGCATAATGTATTTTATACCATTCATGGAGAGTGTATACTCTTCATGAGCACCGTCGTAAGAGAGTTTTGGAAATTATTGAAAAATGTCTGTGTAAAAAAGCACATGAATTAGTAATATAATAGTATTTCGAGGGTATTCTATTTTAATTGTGAAAAGCGCGCGCTTTAAAGAAACCTTTTGAAAAAAATCTTGCTCTGATGTTAGCGTTTCGCTAATATAGCGTTATCATATCCTTATCTTTAATGGGTTATTTTAGCCTTGTTAACGTCTTATATTAGAAGGTTTCTTTTCTTCAAAACTGTTGATACGAATGATTAATTGGATATTCATTTTTATTAAAAAATAAGGCGTTTGTTAACCATCGCAAGGAGTGAATTTTAATACCAAGTAAAAAATAAAAACATGTAAGTTATTAAAACTTATGAGAATTTTGTTATAGGGAATACTCTTCATGATGCATATGATTGTTATGATATTGGAAAAATTAAAAATTGAAAAACAAGCTATACGTACACTGATAAAAGTATTAAATAGACTTCTTTGTTCAACCGGTAAAGCAAATGTGACTGCTTAGGTTCATATTCTTTCAAATTATGCGAAAGATGTGTAATATTTAAAGGAAGG
>NZ_JBHIMK010000393.1:0-1058 GCF_042194085.1 Bartonella sp. MU70NMGDW | reverse complement strand
TGACCAGAACCATGCAAAGCAAGCCCATAGGAAGCCGTTAACATAACTTCAAAAAATACAAATAAATTAAATAAATCGCCGGTCAAAAAAGCGCCATTTATCCCCACCATAAAAAATTGCATCAGTGACTGAAAATGAGAACCAGCCTTGTACCAATGAGCCCGAGCAAAAACCAACACGCTAGTCACCAACAAGCTTGAAAGTAAAAGCATCATGGCGCTTAAACGATCAAGGACTAAAACAATTCCGAAGGAAGAAGGCCAATTGCCCAGTCGATAAACATCGCAAGCCGGTGCTATTTCAAGAGTACGCATAACCAATAAAATGGCAGTAACGACCAACAGTCCCCCAGAAGAAAGACTGATGAATGATTTAAATTTTGCACGACGTTCATCATAAAAAAGAAGAAGTGCTCCAGTGATTAACGGCAAAAGAATAGGCAAAATAAGGAGATGATGCACCCCTACTTCCATTATTGCACCTCACGTCCATCAACGTGATCAGAACCCGTTAAACCACGTGAAACCAGAAGAATAACTAAAAATAAAGCTGTCGTTGCAAAACCAATCACAATCGCAGTTAAAACCAAGGCTTGTGGGAGAGGATCGACGTAATTAGCGGGATTAATAACAGTGTTAGGATCAACAATTGGGGCAGCATTACTACGCGGTCTACTCATTGAAAACATAAAAAGATTAACACCATAGGAGATCAAAGACAAACCAAGAATGACTTGAAAAGTACGTGGCCGCAAAACAAGCCAAATACCTGATCCAACAAAAACACCGATACCCAAAGAAAGAACTATTTCCATTAATTTTTCTTCTCTTTTAAAATAGGTTTCTTACCGATTCGGTAACTCCGAATTGACTGGTGTGCAAGTGCAATTAAAATGAGAATGGTTGCTCCCAACACAAGAGAAAGCACACCAAAATCAAACAAAAAAGCAGATGCCATGGGAACTGTTCCAATTAACGGAAGATGAATATATCGAAAAAAGGATGTTAAAAAAGGATATCCAAAAAACCAAGAGCCCATCCCCGTTACGACTGACAACA
>NZ_JBHIMK010000392.1:0-1061 GCF_042194085.1 Bartonella sp. MU70NMGDW | reverse complement strand
CCTTTGTTTTGCGTCAAACGTCCGCCAATACGGAGCAACCATTGATGAGGTTTGCTTATGTCTATTTTAGAGTTATCACCATCTGATTTAGAGTTATCGTCATCTGAGAAAGAGCTCCTATCTGATAAAGAACCAAGCATGAGACGTTGATACACAAGTTGTGCTTGCGGTTCTAGGATTACACCTTCCAAACTGGTTGACAGTTTTTGACCAATAGTTGCAGCGGCTCCTAATGTTTTACTATTCTTCACTTTTGAGGTATGTTTGATGAGAGCTGTGGCGTTATCTTCTTTGAAAATTCCATAAGAGAGAAATGCACTTGCATAGATGCCACTGTCATGCTGAATATTTCCATATGCGGTGAGTGACCATTTATCAAACATATTTTTTTGAAAGCTCTCCTTGTTTTTAGGAGTAAAAGATAATTTTCCGTATGTTCCGAAAAGGCCAAAGTTGCTGCTGATATTTTGATCTTTTAGCGCTATTAATGTTGCTCCTGCTTGCAATGCAGCATAGCGAATATCTGCTTGGACACCATCTTGTTCTGCTTGAACCTTGGAAGAAAACGTGCTCTTATTGCCATAAGAGGATAAGAAAACGCTTCTTTCTGGATGATCTTTGGGTTCAAACATTGTTATTTGCATATTGTCTAACAAGATATTTTGATTGTTGACATCACTAAACCCAACAGCAAACATTGCGATAGGCATGACTAAAGAGCTTTCTTCTTGTGGTGTAAGAATTGTTCTTTTTGCTGTCCCTTCAAGAGAAGTAGAAGCTGCGGTTGCTTTATCATCATCTGTAAGTTTAGAGGTGCTCTCGGTATCAGCGGTAGCGCTTCTCCTAACTTTTGTCGGTAATTTCACATGAGCTTTTGCGGATGTGTTAAGAGTCGTTTTTTCTGCTTGCGTTGGTGTGTTTATTAAATCAAGGGCATGGTGTGTTTGAGGGCTTAGACCAGAGGCAATACTGGTAGATGTGAAGTTAAAAGAAGAAAAAAACAAAGCACAAGCGGCTGTACATAACAAAAGATTCTTATGCATAGAGATGTTCCTTAAGAT
>NZ_JBHIMK010000391.1:0-1069 GCF_042194085.1 Bartonella sp. MU70NMGDW | reverse complement strand
GATCAATTTTATTGAAAAGTTGCGTGAACACTGTAAAGTTCATGGAATTCCTCTTTAACGAATTTTCAACTTTTTATCACCTTGAAATATAGATATATGCCAAACGCGTTATTCGCATTTATACATTACCTAAGTATTTTCATCACGATATCTTGGCTTTGAGAAAACCTTTCTGCCCCTCTGAATTGTTCAGATAGTACTGAACCTTCTATATTGGCTTTTATTTTCATCGTATGATAGGCATCCTTTTTTTTTCATGGTTAAAAAATTTCATATCAACTTCGCGTCTTTTCTTTTTGATAAGTGATTGCTCAGCTTTACGTAAATGCGTTATCATTTGCATCTTTATAGATTCATTTTGGATCATGGCTAACGAACCATCGATATGTGTTTGAAGATCTGCAATATCTTTCAAGTTTTCTTTTGTTTGAAGTTCATCAAATAGACGTTGGAGGTATTTAAAACGATTTTCTACGTTTTCAAAACTTTTCAAAGTTATAGCTTTATCTAGTACCGATAAAAATTGTAAACGCGCAAAAACAGCCTTGCTCATTTGATCAAGAGATCCAGAAATTTTGTTTTCTTCTTCCAATACCTTTTGATATGATTGCTTTGCAATCTTTTCACTCTTATAGAGCGATTCTGGTTCTTTGAGAAAAAAACTAGAAAAGTCTATTTTGTTAGGTCCAGTTTTCTGACTCTTTGTTATAGCTTGATAGGTTTTTTCTGTTTGCGAAAGTTGTTCTTTTTTCAACTCAAGCTGTTTTTTTAAGAGCTCTATAATTTCTCCTTTTTTTAATAGATTAATAAGCTCCAGATATTCTGTCGGTAGAGCCGGTTGTGTCGGTAGAGAAGGTTGTGAGTTTACAGTTGGGTCTTGAGGTGATGGGGGTTCGAAACTTATGCTTACATCTGCATTTGCTGGAGCTAGATTCAGCATTCCCAAAAGGGTAATTATTCCTGCTATAATAAAGATCTTTTTCATATATTTGCTCGCTTGATTTCGGCAGGGATTGTTTTATTAATAGGCACACGGTTTCTATCATTGGGCTGTTTTAGCTTTGGTGCT
>NZ_JBHIMK010000390.1:0-1074 GCF_042194085.1 Bartonella sp. MU70NMGDW | reverse complement strand
GCAACTTTTTAAGTCAAAATTGATGTATTTGATTTAGAGACAAAAGAAAAAACTTCAGATAAAGATGGACTACCTAAACCTTCAGGTTTCATGGGTGGTATTTATGTAGGTTCCAATTAGGTTCTAATGTAGATCTTGGAAATGTCCTCATTCTAGGTGTTGAAACCGATGCAGTCTGGGCAGACCGAGGAGAGACGAAGACGGTCTCAAAGATTCTTGCGATTGACGAATTTAATGATTTTAATGATGAATTTGAAGATGCTGGTGTTGCATTGCTGGTGTTACATTGGATGAAAATAAAAAGTTTCAAAAAGGTGACACAGCAGTGTATCGTATTGGTTTCAAAGAAAAATAGTCTGGTGCAACACGGGTTTGTGTTGGTTTTTCCGTCGCTGACCGCATTATGCCTTATGTTGCCAATGGTATTGCCTATGCGCAAATACAAGGTGTCGATAAAGTTTCAGAAACAAAAAAGTCGGCAAATGGTAAGTCAAGTAAAGAAGTTGCTGCTACGGTATTTGATAAATCAAAAACGTTGGTGGGTTTTACCCTTGGTGGTGGTATAGATTTCACGATGACAGATCATATTCTTCTTCGTGCGGAATATCGCTACTCAGACTTTGGTAAGAAGGAATTTAAAAAAGATTACCTTAAACTAGGCTACAAAACAATGACTTTTATGTAGGTGTCGCTTACAAGGTCTAATTTCATCAAAAGCGCAATTATGAATACAAAGTATTAATAAAAAATTAAATTTTAAAGAGATCTTGACTTTTACAAAACCGCTGTTTTCTAGGCTTTTATTTGTATGACTGTGACATTTTTACTACAGCTTTTCTATCTATAATCTTGTAAGGTCATCTTATAGTTAATTTAGGAGCAAAATTATGAATACAAAATCTTTAATAGCAACTTCTGCTGCTGCTTTAATTTCAGCTTCTGCAGCACAGGCTGCTGATGTGATGATCCCTCATGAAGTCGCACCAGCAGTTATCGCAGCAGCCCCTTCGTTTTCTTGGACGGGTTTTTATCTTGGTGGTCAAGTTGGCAACTTTTCGAGTAAAACTAAAGTAA
>NZ_JBHIMK010000039.1:0-16959 GCF_042194085.1 Bartonella sp. MU70NMGDW | reverse complement strand
TACAGATTTGAAAATAATTATCAAGTGAATTCAATGCCTATATTACTCTTATCAAACGCTTATTCTTTACCTATCACAATTTAATTGTTTTGCTTAATTGTTTTGCAATATATTCAAGTGCAAACCAATATCCATCACCTCCACACCCAGTTATGATAGCGTCTACACCTGCAGATGTATAAGAGTAGTGACGAAAAACTTCACGCTGGTAAATATGAGATAAATGAACTTCTACTTTTGGCCCTGAAAACATTTTTAGGGCATCAAGAAGTGCAACAGATGTGTGACTGTAAGCGGCTGGGTTAATAATCAATCCAGAACTTGCCTCTATTGCTTCTTGTATCCATGCTACCAACTGCCCTTCACAATTACTTTGATAAAAATTTATTATGATATCATTTTTTTTTGCCCATTCTCTGCATCTTTTTTCAATATCTTCCAGAGTCTCAGTTCCATAAATTTCTGGCTCACGTTGACCTAGAAAATTTAAATTAGGACCATTTAAAATCGTTATCATCTCAGACATAGCATGCCTTTTCTTTTAGACCTATCACTTATTAAAAATAATATTTAGCATGTTTTTACGACAATAAAGCCCCATCCTTAATCTCAAAGAATTCTGCGCGTCCTTTTAAGTCATCAAATAAAAGACGATCTGTTCCTGTCATAAATGTTTGTACAGCTAAATCATCAAGAATATCAAATAAAGCAGCACGTCGGTGCGAATCAAGATGAGCAGCCATTTCATCAAGAAGAAGAATGGGGGCTTTTTCCGACATCATACCTGTTAGACGAGCATGACACAAAACTAAACCTGTCAGCAGCGCTTTTTGTTCACCTGTTGAACACGATGTTGCTTCTATATTTTTATCAGCATAAAAAACCTGCAAATCTGCGCGATGTGGTCCTTCTAACGTCCGACCAGCAGCACGGTCCATTGCGCGATTATGCCGTAATCGATCACAAAATTGCTCTTCAACTTCAATTGCTGATATTTCACTAAGAGCTGTTTCCAAAAAACCATCAATTTGCAAAAAAGCTCGTGGAAAAGGTATCTGTGATGGCATTTGTGTAAACATATCATTTAAAAGACGAATAACATCAACACGCGCCGCAGAAATAGCTGTCGCCAGTTCTGCCATCTGCTTTTCTAAAGCATCAAACCAAGCACAATCTTCATTTCCATCTAAAAATAAACGATTACGTGCGCGCATAGCTCTATCATAATCGGCTATGCGGCGCCTATGCAAGGGATCAATCGCCAAAACCATACGATCCAAAAAACTACGGCGCTCAAGCGAAGGACCTGTAAAAAGACCATCCATAGACGGTGTTAGGACACTAATATGACAATAATCTGTTAGGCAATCACCCGACTCATTCACACCATTAATATGGACTTTTCGACTGTTATCGCTAACCTCCAAAGCTGTACCAATCTTTACTTCGCCATAAAGAGCGCATTCAAGACGCGCAAATACAACAAATCCTCCACCGCCACCATCTACAAAGCTAACGTCAGAATAAGCAGCACGCCGCAAACCACGACCAGGAGAAAGAAAAGATAACGCCTCTAAAAGATTCGTCTTACCAGCACCGTTATGGCCGGTAAAAACCACATGCTGACCAGAAAAATGAATATTGAAAAAAGGATAATTGCGATAACGTAAAAGCTTCAGCTGCCTCACTGCCACTTTGTGCACATGACTGGCCATGCATTGCAAAACAATTGCCCCCTAAACGCGAATAGGCATCAGTACATAGAGCACATCCGCATCATCATTATCACGAATCAGAGCTGGTGCTCCAGCCTCAGCCAACATAAAAACCATCTCGTCACTTGAAAGCTGCCCAGCAATATCCAAAAGATAACGTGAATTAAATCCTATCTCAAGCGGTTCAGATGCATAAGTTACTGATAATTGATCTTCTGCACTGCCCGAATCTGGGCTATTAACAACAAGCCTTAACTGTCCATGCTCAATCGTTAATTTAACTGCACGCCCCCGATCACTTGAAATCGTTGAAACACGATCAACTGCAGAAGAAAAGTCCTGCCTATTAACAATTAATTCTTTATCATTTCCAAGAGGAATAACACGTTGATAATCCGGAAATGTTCCATCAATTAATTTTGATGTAAAAATCACAGAACCTACAGAAAAACGAATCTTTGTCTCTGAAAGCTCTATACATACATCGCTATCATTTTCTTCTGAAAGAAGTTTTTGCAATTCTCCTACAGCTTTACGGGGAACAATAACACCGGGCATTCCCTCAACTCCTGAAGGAGCTTCCATCTCAACTTGTGCCAAACGATGACCATCAGTTGCAACCAAACGCAATTTCAAAACACCATCATTAATAACATGTAAATAAATACCATTAAGATAATAACGGGTTTCTTCAGTAGAAATAGCAAATTGCGTACAATCAAGTAAATGTTTTAAGCTTGATGCCGATAGAGAAAAACGATAACCAAACTGCCCAGGAAGCGACTCTGGAAAATCTGCCTTCGGAAGACATTGAAGCTGAAAATGTGCACAACCCGAAACAACAGACATTGTGCCTGCTTGATTCTCATCGACGGATAAGACAACTTCATTGCTATCAGGAAGTTTTCGAATGATATCATAGAGCAAATGTGCTGGAACAGTTGTTGCTCCAGCTTGTTTAACATTAACTGCAAAAGATTCCGTAACCTCTAAATCAAGGTCTGTTGCTTTTAACTGCACACGACCATTTTCTGCATCAATCAGCACATTCGATAAAATAGGAACAGTATTACGGCGCTCTACCACACGGTGAACCCGACCAAGAGACTTGAGAAATTGACTGCGATCAACTGTAATACGCATAAAAGCCCCGTATGATTTACTAAAAACTATAAGAATTCCTTAGCATTAAAATAGATCCTCTTCAAAGAATCGCCTGCTAGACTTTATTAAACCTCTCTTAAAATGGCAAGTCACTCCTGCATAAGAAGAAAATAAATCTTTTCATTAAATTCTTTAAAGTTTCTCCAAAGAAAGAAACGATAAACACTATACAGCCTGTTCTCCAATCAAACGCTTAAGCAATTCAAGTTCCTTAGCCAAGGTCTGATCACCACAAACCAAATCTTCAATTTTACGCACAGCGTGTAAAACTGTTGTATGATCACGTCCACCAAAACGACGCCCAATTTCTGGCAACGAGCGAGGAGTTAATACTTTTGCTAAATACATTGCAACTTGCCGTGGCTTCACAACCGTACGTGTTCGACGATTAGATAACAAGTCCTGTTTAGAAACATTATAATGACGTGCTACCGTACGCTGAATTTCTTCAATCCGAATACGCTTAGGTTCACCAGGACGTGTCAAGTGACCTAATAACTCATCAATCCGCTCTAAAGATAAATCAGACTCAAAAGATTGGCGAAACAAGAGCTGATTAAATGCACCTTCAATATCACGCCCCGACCCTAAAACCGTTTTCGCAATATATTCCAAGATATCATCAGAAATTGATACCATGCCATCATCTTGTTGTGCCACCTTCAACCGCTGGCGCAACATTTGCAAACGCATTTCATAATCTGGTGCTTCAATTTCAAGAGCTACCCCTCCCTGAAGACGAGAACGAACGCGAAGATCAAGCGATTCTAATTCTGCTGGCGGACGATCTGCAGCGACAACAACTTGTTTTGCACTATCAAGCAACATATTAAGCAAATGGCAAAACTCATGTTGTATCGACTTACCCTGCAAAAACTGCATATCATCAATAATCAAAAGGTCGATATCACGAAGCTGCTCTTTAAAAGAAAGAGCATCATTATCACGAATAGCTGTTGCAAAACGCCACATAAAATATTCAGCAGTTAAATAAATGACACGCGCAGACGTTAAACGCTTCAATGCAGAAGCAGCAATTGCTTGAAGCAAATGTGTTTTTCCTAAACCAACAGATGCGTGAATAAAAAGAGGATTAAAACGCAAAGCACTTTTATGCCCCTCCGCAATTGAACGCGCAGCTGCTAAAGCAACACGATTAGAAGCCCCCTCAACAAAACTTTCAAAAGTATAGCGAGAATCAAGTGGAGATCCAAAAACTCCCGTTTGAGAACTCTTAACTGAATGCTCTGCACAACTTTCAACAAAAGATGAAGTCGCTTGCTCCTCTAGCACAGCAGAAGGAACACTTCTTTTACAAACGACGTCTCTTGAAACGCGTTCCATACCACGAACAATAACTTCAACACGAAGAATTGCTGAATTCTCTTGTTTCCATAAATGAGTCAAAAGAGAACCATAGTGATTATTAATCCATGAACGTAAAAAAGCTGTAGGAACAGAAAGCTTTACAAGAGTATGGCTATATTCAGCAAGCTTCACACGTCCAAACCAACTGGTATAAGCCTCAACACCAACCTGCACCTTTAATTGCGCCATAACACGTATAAAAGCCGCCGCACTTTCCTCCTCTGAAACAATAGAATGCCCTATAGAAGCATTTCTACAAACGTCCTCATCACTCTCTGTCATCCTATTCTTTATTATGTTCTCTGCCGACAGGATATTCACCGAAACCCTTTTAAAGGAACTAGCTTTAGAGTTCAATTTATCCACCATCTTTCATCCTGATAAAAATAAAATTCTGTCCTGCCAAACAGCTAAAATAAATCTAGCGAAGGCAAAACGCCCTACCCCAAATAAGATTACTCACCCTCCCCTAGGATAGCCTCATCACAACCCCACTAACAAAGATGACCAATAAGATTTACTTGCACTCATGATATGACCCACCCTTCTAAAATGGTAAACATATCTATTCAGAAAACTAAAAAATCGTCAGAAAACCTCCCCAGCACAAAAGCTTCAAAAAGCCTAAGTCAAAACATCTTGTACTCAACAAAATACAGAACAATGTGCTGGTGTGACCCCTTCATGCTTTTTAGTCTTCATAAGAACCATACAAAACAGCAGAGGTAAAATGCAAGAGGTCAAAATAAAATCAAAAAACCCGAAAAAAATGCTTGTATCAATGAGGAATGAAAAAAATATTGATTCAATTCATTTTTTTTCTCTAAATTTACCAACAATTAAAGAATCTCTTCAGATTTAAAAAAAAAAATAAAATGCTTGACAAAAAAGACTCTGTAAAAATCCACAAAGCTTGTGGATAACCATACCCCTCCTATAAACTTTCTCTCCTTTTTCAAGAGGAGAATCATTATCGATTCTTATTTTCGATAGAAACTTTTTGAAATAATAAACAAAAAGCCAGCATCCTCATGGATACTGGCTTGATTCTCAATAAAGGAGAAAAAGCTTAAACGCTGAGAGCCTTCAAACGTTTAGCTAAACGCGATACTTTCCTCGCAGCAGAATTTTTATGAAAAACTCCTTTAGAAACCGCACGCATAATTTCAGGCTCAAAATTCTTAAATGCAATCTCTGCAGATGCCTTATCACCACCCGCTAAAGCATCATCAAACTTACGTATAAAGGTACGAACGCGCGAACGGCGGGCCCTATTAACCTGTGTGCGCGCCGTAACCTTGCGCACCGCTTTTCGAGCAGAAGGTGTATTCGCCATAAATATAATCTCTCTTTCAACACCTTGGTAAAATGAGTCTAAAGAACAACTCTACCAATATAAATAAATTCAACCCAAGCAAAACTATAAAGCTGCCTATAACTGTGTGGCTTATAGCGCAATCCCAAAGCTAACGTCAATTAGATTTTCAAAGATAGTCATAAAAAAACGAAGCCAAACTCTTTGATCCGCAGCTTTATAGCTTAATAATAGACATTCCTTAACAAATAAAAGAATTTAAACGGCCAACTTACGCAAGACATATTGCAAAATCCCCCCATGATGCAAATAATCTAGCTCATCTTCAGTATCAATACGGCATAATAACGGAGCGGTTTTTATCGTACCATCAGAAAAAGTAATTTTCGCTACTGTCTTTTGACGAGGTTTCAAGTTATGAATTCCTTCAATTGTCACCTTTTCATCTCCCTTTAAGCCTAAAGATGTCCAACTTACACCCTCCTCAAAGACAAAGGGAACAATGCCCATACCAACAAGATTAGAGCGATGAATCCTTTCAAAAGACTGTACAATCACTGCTTTTATACCAAGAAGATTGGTGCCTTTGGCTGCCCAATCGCGCGATGATCCATTGCCATATTCAATACCAGCAAAAACAACGAGTGGAGTACCTTCTTGTTTATACGCCATTGCCGCATCGTAAATGGCTTGTTCTACCGCTGACGGATAATGAACCGTATAACCTCCTTCTCGACCATTTTCTCCCAACATGAAATTACGAATGCGAATATTGGCAAAGGTCCCACGCACCATAACTTCGTGATTCCCACGACGCGTTCCATACTGATTAAAATCAGCCACTTTAACACCATGATCCATTAAATATTTTCCGGCAGGAGAAGCTGCTTTAATAGAACCAGCAGGAGAAATATGATCCGTCGTGATTTTATCACCAAATAAACCTAAAATCCGTGCATCTTTAATATCTGGTAAGATATCAGGTGTTTTCTGCATATCATCGAAATAAGGTGGATTGCGTACATAGGTGGATTGCTCATCCCAAGAATAGGTAGAACCCGTAGGAATCTGAACTTTTTGCCAATTTTCATCTCCCTTAAAAACATCTGCATACTTTTCAGCAAAAACCTTACGCGTGACATTTTTTTCGATGAATTCCTGTATTTCTTGAGAAGTTGGCCAAATATCTCTCAAATAAATGGGTTGGCCATTTGAATCTTCACCAAGAGGTTCCTTGGTTAAATCTTTACACACCGTCCCGATGAGCGCATGTGCAACAACTAACGGTGGTGAAGCTAAATAATTCGCTTGCACATCAGGGGAAACACGCCCTTCAAAATTACGATTTCCTGAAAGAACTGCAGATGCAACTATACCATTGTCATTAATCGTTTTGGAAATAGCTGGATGCAAAGGACCAGAATTCCCAATACATGTTGTGCACCCAAATCCTACTAAGTTAAATCCTAATGCATCTAAATCTTTTTGCAGACCCGAATTTTGAAGGTAAGCTTCAACAACTTGTGAACCAGGTGCAAGAGAAGTTTTTACCCATGGCTTGCTCTTGAGACCTTTTGCCACAGCATTTCGTGCCAAAAGACCCGCTGCAATAAGAACACTTGGATTCGATGTATTCGTACACGACGTAATCGCAGCGATCACCACATCACCGTGACCAAGCGTATATTCTTCACCCTCGACCTGATAACGCTTATCTTGTTCAGAAGTCTTCTTATAGTCTTCGACCAATGCCTTCTCAAAACCCTGCCCAACGTTTTCCAATGCAATACGTCCTTCAGGACGTTTAGGACCAGCCATAGAAGGAACAACAGTTCCCATATCCAATTCAATTGTATCACTAAAAATGGGATGAGCCACCATTTCGTCATGCCACATCCCTTGTGCTTTGGTGTAAGCTTCTACTAAGGCAATCCGATTTTCATCACGCCCTGTCATATTGAGATAACGCACTGTCTCCTTATCAATTGGGAAAAAACCACACGTCGCTCCATATTCAGGTGCCATATTTCCAATCGTTGCCCGATCAGCAAGCGTCATCTGCTCCAAACCAGGACCAAAAAACTCAACAAATTTACCGACAACACCCTTCCGGCGTAGCATTTGAGTCACCGTCAATACGAGATCGGTGGCTGTTACACCTTCTTTAAGTTTACCTGTTAGACGAAAACCAATCACTTCAGGTAACAACATAGAAACAGGTTGACCTAACATTGCTGCTTCTGCTTCAATACCACCAACACCCCAACCTAAAACCCCTAAACCATTCACCATAGTCGTATGCGAATCAGTTCCCACACAGGTGTCAGGATAAATCGTCTCACAGCCCTCTTCATTCTTCATCCATACACATTGTGCTAAATATTCTAGGTTAACCTGATGACAAATCCCTGTTCCTGGAGGAACAACGCGAAAATTTTGAAAGGCTTGCTGCCCCCATTTAAGGAAACGATAGCGTTCACCATTGCGTTCATATTCATGCTCAACGTTTTCCTTAAAAGCCATGGAATTGCCAAAAGCATCAACAATAACTGAGTGATCAATGATGAGATCAACGGGAATGAGAGGATTGATTTTTTCAGCGTTACCGCCAAGTTTAACCATAGCATCACGCATTGCAGAAAGATCAACAACTGCTGGAACACCTGTAAAATCCTGCATAAGAACACGTGCAGGACGGTAAGCAATTTCTGCCCCAGCGCTCCCTTTGTCGTTTAACCACTTAGCAACATTGAGGACATCCTCTTTTTTAACTGTGCGACCATCTTCAAATCGCAATAAATTTTCGAGAATAACTTTCATCGAAAACGGTAAACGAGAAACACCTTCAAGCCCATTCTTCTCCGCTTCGATCAAGCTATAATAAGTATATTCTTTGCCACCAACATTTAATACTCTGCGACAATTAAAGCTATCAATTTGAGTCATGACTGTCCACCCTCATACTATAACCACCCAATTTCCAGGAATGAACAACACAAACTACGATTCAAGGTCGCAGCTTGAGCGCAGACGCTATCACCTCCGCTATCCATTTCCCCCTCCACCTCTCATAGGCAAATGCGGAAATCAGCGCCAGAAACCATTTTACACCAGATATTGATGTAAGGTATCCCTTATAGAACTATTTCTAGAACTATTCTAGGTACAATTGCACAAAAAATGTGTTTTTTATTCTATAATGCAATAAAGAATATGAAAATAAAAACAAAATAGGTAATCACATGGTGTTATCAGGCAAAGATTTAGCCGCTTACAGAAACGAGGAAATTCTGTTTAAAGGTCTTTCTTTTTGTTTATTTTCACAGCAACTGATGACAATCACCGGTCCTAATGGTATCGGAAAGTCTACATTACTCCGAATCATTGTCGGTCTTCTTGAAGCTGCTGAAGGTCATATAATACTTAAAGACCATGATCAAATATACCCTGTTGCAACTGCGTGTCATTATCTTGGTCCTCAAAATGCTATGAAACCTCTCTTATCTGTCATTGACAATTTGCAATTTTGGGCAGATTTTTACGGTCAACATTTACGCTTTGTGCATGAGGTTCTTGCCGATATTGGTCTTTCTAACCTTGAACATTTACCCTTTAAAGCTCTATCAACTGGACAACAAAGACGCGTAGCTATTGCTCGCCTTTTGCTCTCCTATCGTCCTCTTTGGATTTTAGATGAACCAATATCTGGGCTTGATAACCATGCTCAAAAACTCCTTGCTCGTATTTTCCAGCGTCATCTCAATCAAGGTGGTATGATTATCGCTGCAACTCATAATTCCCTAGGTATTCCAGAAAACCATAAAATCGCTCTGGAAAATTTTTTACCTCTCTAGGAGAGAATAAAATGAAAGCACTGTTCTGGCGTGACCTTAAACTATTATTAGCGCCACAAGCCTCTTCACTAACAGGACTATTGTTTTTTATCGCTGTTGTTGTCATAACCCCCTTTGCCATTGGACCAGATCCCAAAATTCTTGCACAAATAGGGCCTGGTATATTGTGGTTTGGAGCCCTTCTTGCAGGACTCCTCAATCTGAACAAACTTTTCCAAATCGATCGCGATGATGGTAATCTCGACCAATTTATCCTTTCAGGAAAAAGACAAAGTTTTACACTAATTGTCTTTACCAAATGTCTTGCCCATTGGGTAGGAACAATGCTTCCTCTTATTTTTGCTACACCTATTTTAGCCCTCATGCTCCATTTAGATGTAGCAATAACTTTTACAACAATACTTACCCTTTTATGCGGAACACCAGCCATTATTTTTATTGGCGCTATAGGTGCTGCGCTCGCAACCTCATTGTTGCACAGTACTCTGCTTATTTTTATCATTATCTTGCCGTGGATCATTCCAATTATGATTTTTGGTGTTTCGACTGCTACAGCCCCAATAAATCCAAATATTTCTTTTCTCACGTCCTTGGCTCTTCTCAGCGCTTTTTCACTTCTTTTGAGTCTCTTTGGCTCTTTTGTTGCTGCGATAACGCTTAAACTTTTATCAGAATAATAAAAGATGATTGCCGCATTGAAAAACTCTGCCTATTATGAATTTCATGAATGAACTATCTCGTCCATATAAAATCAGGTCACTCCCTGAAAGTTTTATCCTTTTTATGAAAATAAGCAGTGTCGTCTTACCTTGGTTGGCCGGTATAACATTGTGTTTCCTTATTTTAGGGCTTATTCTGGTGATGCATTCCCCTGATGACTATCAACAAGGCATTACTGTTAAGATTATGTACCTTCATGTACCCTTTGCGTGGTTGTCTACATTCTGTTATGTAACGATGAGTGCAGCAGCATTAGGAAATCTGATTTGGAAATATCATCTTGCTGATGTGGCCCTTAAATGTGGGGCGCCTATTGGGGCAATTTTTACCGCCTTGGCTCTCATGACAGGAGCACTTTGGGGGCGACCTACATGGGGAACATGGTGGGTCTGGGATGCACGTTTAACATCAGTTTTAATTCTGCTTTTTATCTATCTTTCCATTATCCTGCTCGGACGTGCTTTTGAAAACCAAGTAAAAGGTGCTCGCGCTACTGCAATTCTTACACTTGTTGGATTTGTTAATATCCCTGTTATTAAATTTTCCGTTAATTGGTGGAATACATTGCATCAGCCAGCATCATTGTTACGTGCTGGAGGATCAACAATCGACAATGCTATGTTATGGCCTCTTATAACAATGCTATTTTGTTTCATCTTTATGTTTATTGCGCTCTATTTGATGGCTATGCGAAATGAAATCAATAGTCATTATATCCGAATACTTCAGATTAAAAAATCCCGCCGTGCACAACAACAGGACTCTTCATCATGCTCGACCTAAATGGCATCCAGGGCGGACTTTTAGGAAATCTATCTCAGAAAATTGATTTTTTCCTTAGCACCCTTAAACACGAGCAAATTGTTGTTTTAAGCTATGTGCTTTCTGCAATATCCCTCTTATGTCTTATTGGATATATTCTTTGTAAAGCCCTATACCAAAAAAAAATTCTCCAACAGCTAAACAAAAAAGAGCTGCCACAAAAAGAAAAGTATAATGAAAAACATCCCTCCAAAACTTAAAAAAAATATATCTTTGCCTGTTCTGCTTGTTTTTTTTGGACCATTTGTGCTTTTTCTTCTTCTCATGGTGTTTTTTTTCAACTTTATGGATAAAAAATACCTTCAAGATTCTTCTCTTCTCCCAAACGCATTAGCTGAAAAATCTGCTCCCAATATTCATCTTCCTCTTCTTGATAAAGAAAGTTATCTCAATTCAAAACAGTTTAAAGGACGTGTCACATTGGTTAACTTTTGGGGCTCTTGGTGTTTGCCATGCCGCGAAGAGCATCCTATTCTTATGAAAATTGCACAAGATAAACGTTTTGATCTGATTGGTATTAATTATAAAGATAACAAAACAAACGCCCTGCGCTTTTTAAACAATTTTGGTAATCCTTTTAAATTTATTGGCTTTGATGTTTCAGGATATACAGCCATTGATTGGGGAATATATGGACCCCCAGAAACCTTTCTCTTGAATAAAGAGAGCATCATTATTGTCAAACATGTTGGTCCCTTAACATGGAAAATTTATCAAAAAAAAATTCTACCAAAAATTGAACAAGCGCTCATGACAGAAGAAAAATAAAATATCAACATATTGATTTATAAATAATAATTTACCATTTTTATCTATTAAATGAAAATGCCCTATACTATGAGATTTTTAAAATTTCTATATGTTGAATCAAAAAAACATTTAAGATAAAGACTAAAAATACCTTTTATGAATTGTCTAAACGTGAAAATAATTGGCAATATTTTAAGTTGAAAAATATAATAATGCAGGTTTGTAAAAACATAACGTTTTATCATGCTATGTATGCTATTTTATTTATATGGATCCTCATTCTTCTTAGGAAAATTTGACAAGAGCATTACCATTGTTGATTCAAAAACATGTGCAAAGAAATATCTGTAGAGCAAACCTCCCAAGTATGACAAAAATTTAAGTAGTTTTCATTTTTTTAGCGATTAAATATCTGTTTGGGAGCTTTATTTTTGATTATTTGGACAAAACAATATTGTTATAGAAACATCGTTAGATTAGTGAAAGAAACCAACTATTATTTTCAAAATCATATAGTGTTCTGTCTCCGCTTTTTTATCTGAAATGCACATTGTTATGAGGGGACTTCACCACTATTTTCATCTTTATAAAATAACAAATCCATTCCTTCGCAGCGTTATTGGTATATTTATTCCCATTATACTATCTGTTCGTAATAGACTCCATAAATTCCATATTGAGTCTATACATTCTTATTCTTTCGATAATTTATCTTATGATTATAACTAATAAGCTTTTTTGACTCTTAATAAGATAAATTCGAGTAAGCAAATATGACTATAATCAAAAAATCTCATTTAACAGAAAAGATAAGTTATGAGTACATGATCAATCTATCAATGAATATTATAAAAGAATTCATTGTAAGAAATAGGCTTTTGAGATGAAAAAAATAAACAAGAAGCTTTTTCGAGAGGAGAAAATATATTTTACAGAGAACTCTTTTTTAAGCACTCTGTGACGTGATTACTGATTTCAACAGAAAGATCACTCGTATACATTAAAAAACTCTAAGACAAGAAATATTCTAGAAGTTTATATGAGCTTATGGGTAAACTTTTATAACGCAAATAAAATAGGCTTTTGTTGCAATCATCATTTTTTATGAAAAATATTTGATTATGTTTTTTCTTCTAAAAAATCTTGCGGTGTAAAACAATACGTTTTTGAGCAAAATTCACATGTGACTGAAATATATTTATTTTTAACCATTTTATTGCGTTCATCAATAGAAAATCCTTCTAGGATTCCTTTAATTTTTTCGTGTGAACAAGAACATTGATCGACAAGAGAAAAAGGATTAAAAACTCTAACACCTTGTTCATGAAAAAGACGGAACAAGAGCTGTTTACTACCAACTTGGGGATCTGTTAATTCTGAACTTTCAATCGTTGCCATGAGTATTTTAGCTTCCTGCCATTGGTTATCCAATTGGGTGTGGGTTTTCGTTTCTTCTCGCTTTTGATGAGAGACATCTATTTTATGATGAGAGGATTCTTGAGGTAAAAGTTGGATCAAAATACCTCCAGCTCGCCAGCTTTTCTGCGTTTTTCCTTGTTGGTCACGATTAATTAATATAGCAACAGCCAAACGGATATCGGTAGGAATTTGTTCTGATTGATCAAAATAAATACGAGAAGCTTCTTGTAAATTTGATCCATCTAATGCAACTATCCCTTGATAGGGTTGCATATGGGGACCTTGATCAATTGTGAAGGCTAAAGTGCCTTTCCCTAAAAGGGTTTCTGAAGAGATTTGATTATTGTCTATGGCTTGTTTAAGCTGTTCTTTATCAAAACGAGCGTATCCACGTAAACTGGAAGGAGGCGAAAAATCGCATACCAACATATTAACCGGTCCATCGGAATGAGTTTGTAAAATAAATTTTCCCGTAAGCTTTAGAGAAGTTCCAAGCAGAACAGTTAAAAGTAAAGCTTCTGCTAGAAGATAAGAAACCGGTTCAGGGTATTGATGTCTGTTAAGAATAGAATTTAAAGTTTCCCCAAGTTGTACGGCACGTCCACGGATATCAAGTTCTTCGACTTGAAAGGGAATAACAGTATCATCTTCATGCAAGAAGTTGTTGTCGAGAGAGGCTTCATCTTTAGCTTGTTTACTCATAGCTTTGCCTTTTTTATATAATTTGTTGTAGAGGAGCTATTGTGGAGAGAAAAACGCATCTTGTAAACACCAAGAAAGAATTGCTTTTTGAGCATGAAGACGATTTTCAGCCTCATCGAAAACAACGGAGTGCGGTCCATCAATCACAGAATCAACCACTTCTTCACCACGATGAGCAGGAAGACAATGCATAAAAAGAGCATCAGATTTTGCTAATTTCATGAGAGCTTCATTGACTTGATAAGGCTGAAAAATAGAACGACTGCGAGCACGAAATTCTTGTCCCATGGAGACCCATGTATCGGTCATAATACAATCAGCATCTTGAGCTGCTTTTTGGGGACTATGAGTTAGTGTAAGGTGTGCTCCTCGTTCACGTGCCCAATGTATAAATTTTTCTTGTGGTTCACTGCCCTTTGGAGTAGCAATACGCAAATGAAAATCAAAAAGAGCTGCGGCCTCAATTAAGGAATGGAGCACATTATTACCATCCCCCATCCACGCGAATATTTTGCCAGCAATTGGCCCCCGATGCTCTTCATAGGTTAATATATCTGCTAAAATTTGGCAAGGATGTGTATCATCTGTAAGGGCATTAATGACAGGAATTTGTGCATATTGTGCCAATTCGAGCATACGTTGATGTTTTGTTGTTCGTAATATCACGATATCCACAAAACGGGATAAAACACGAGCTGTGTCAGCTATAGTTTCACTATGACCAAGCTGCATCTCTGAACCCGTGAGCATGATTGTATCTCCCCCAAGCTGGCGCATACTGATATCGAATGAAATACGGGTTCGTGTGGATGGTTTTTCAAAAATCATCGCAAGTGTTTTACCCATAAAAGGTTTTGAACCTTTCCCTGCTTTAAAAGACGCTTTAAGGATTTTTGCATAATCGATCAGTGCGCGCGCTATTGCTGGCGTTAAAATGGATAAGTCCGTGAAATGACGAAGAGCATTTGTCATGTGTGTAATATTTGTCTTTCTTTGTTTACTTGCGAAAGATAAGCTATTGCTTTTTCAATACGATGCAAACTTTCATCTATTTCTTCTTCCCTAATGATAAGAGGAGGCAATAAGCGCACAACGTTGTTGTTGGCAGCAACACTTAAGAGATATTCATTTTCTAAAGCATTAACGACAAGATTTGAAGGCACAACACACTGAATACCCACCATTAGGCCCATCCCCTGAACTGCGCAGATAATATCAGGATAGATATTGAGAATGTGCAAAAGTCCACTTTTTAGTTTATCCCCCATGCGCTGAACATGGTTGAGAAAATTTGGCTCTAACAAAATATCAAGAACACTATTTCCTACAGCCATTCCAAGAAGATTTCCTCCAAAGGTTGAACCATGGGTCCCAAGTGTCATGCTTTTTGCAACTTTATCAGTTGCAAGGCAAGCACCTAATGGAAATCCTCCTCCTAATCCTTTTGCGAGGGTAAGTATATCAGGAAAGACATCACTCCATTCATAAGCAAAAAGCTTTCCTGTTCGTCCTATACCCGTTTGGACTTCATCCAAAATCAATAACAGACCATTATCATCGCATATTTTGCGCAAAAATCTTAAATATTCATGAGGGACCGTTCGTATTCCTCCTTCTCCTTGAATAGGTTCAATAAGAATAGCGGCGGTATTTTTATTAATAGCGTTACGCAAAGCGATTTCATCACAAAAAGGTACTTGAATAAATCCACCAGCTTTAGGTCCAAAGCCTTCAAGATATTTTTCATGCCCAGTCGCAGCAAGTGCTGCAAGTGTACGTCCATGGAATGCCCCTTCAAAAGTAATTATTTCAATGCGTTCTGAATGACCCGCAGCATAGTAATAATGACGCGCCGTTTTGAATGCGCATTCCAATGCTTCAGTGCCTGAATTGCAGAAAAAAACCTTATCCGCAAAACTATTTGCACAAAGCCGCGTAGCAAGAGCTGATTGTTCAGGGGATTGAAAAATATTAGAAACATGCCAAAGTTTTTCAGCTTGCATTTTGAGCGCATCAACTAATTTTGGATGTGAATACCCTAATGCATTAACAGCAATGCCAGATGTGAAATCAAGATAATGTTCTCCCTTATCGGAAATAAGCCATACACCATGCCCCTGTTCAAAATGCAAATCTCGTCGTGCGAAGCATTCATAAAGTGGTTGTATAGAGACGGCATCCATCATAATTTCCTTTATATTTTAACCTTTTCAATATATATACAAAGCAACACTACAAATAAAATAACATGGTACATTTCGTTACGGTGCTTTCAACATTTCATTACGATTAATGATTACACCTATGGAATAGATCATTACACCAATTGAAAAAAAGTCAATGAAGGTTCTACAAATAAGCATTTTTGGAAAAATCCTTAAACAAAAGTAAAAGTTTAACCTATGATTGATTTGCAAGTTGGGGAAAACATTCTAAATAAACTCTTCAAGAGGTAAAGACTCTTGTCATAGAGTGAGTGCATATTGTAATTTATTATATAATAAGCAAGATGATGTGTTTTGGTTTGTAAGTCCAAAGGTTGGATGATTTTCTTATGCTCGCTTAGAGTGTAAAATTCTTTCATTCAGCGTAGTGAAAACATTATTAAAACATTTGAAGATGCAAAGGGGGAGAGCATCTTAGTGACGTAATCGGAATGGAGTGCTGGTATGGGTTGGACATGTGAACGCGTTGAGCTTCTTAAAAAGCTTTGGAGTGAAGGGTTAAGTGCAAGTCAAATTGCTGCTCAATTAGGTGGGGTCAGCAGGAACGCAGTCATCGGCAAAGTGCACCGATTAAAGTTGCCAGGACGCGGTAAAACAGCACAAGGAAGTGCGCGTACGCAAAAAACCGCCGTGGGAAGCAGCCCATCATCTCCACGTGTGCGTCGCAACACATCCACGGTATCGCCAATAAACACATCATCTGTAGGTATTGAAGAACCAGTTTTAAAGACAGAATTTGTAGCAGAAGATGTAAAAGAAGTTGATATGTCCACAAAATCCAATGTAGTTGTGCCTATATCACGTCAACTTAATCTTTTACAATTGAGTGAAAATACATGTAGATGGCCGGTTGGCGATCCATTATCAGCAGATTTTCATTTTTGTGGTGCAGATTCTGATGAAAA
>NZ_JBHIMK010000389.1:0-1077 GCF_042194085.1 Bartonella sp. MU70NMGDW | reverse complement strand
TTTCTGGTTAAAATATGTGAATGTTCTCAGAATAGATTAGAAAAAACTTTTGGAAGGTTATTTTAATTAAGCTTTCTATAGCCTTATCATCTGTGAAAAGCATTTTTTTCTTGAAAAGAAAAGAGAGAAACGATTAATTTAGGGTAAGTGCCTGCCACTGATAGTTTTTTACATTTAACGAGTTTTATGGATAAGTCTTATTTTTGAGTATCTATGATATTTTAAAAAGGACTTATCCATACAAGAAGAACGCAATTGAGTGACTAATTTCCAGTGTCATGATAACTGCCTTTATGCATTCGGCATTTTTTGTATTTATTGTTTTACTCAAAATGCCTTTTTAAAAGCCCTATGCTAAAACTGTCAAATAGGTAGTAGCCTACCAAAAAGTAGCTAAATAAGCTGTTAGACAATCCATTTTTTTCAAATAAAATATCAACTCCTCATAACCAATTTTATTTTTGGCATTTTTGATAGTCTTAAAAATTGCTTGGATAAGGTTACAGTGCTAAGTCAACCTATTTCTTATCTTGGTGATCTGTTAATTTTATTATTATAAGAAAATTTTGTTTTTATCTTACAAAATCAATGGTTGTATATATTCTTATTCATTGTTAAGTATCCATAGGCGTAAACTAACGAGTCGAATGTACGGCATAGCTTAAAATTTTTTCAGAACTTTGCTTTTCAATTTTATACATAAAATCATAAAATAATGACGTTTTGTACGCCTGTTTTGTTTAATTTTTCGCTGTCAATTTTTTGAGGAAGTTGTTTTCTTGTTTCATTTCGTTATTACTTTTCCTAAATTCCACTAAGAGATGGTAAAAAGTGATGAGGAGGCCCTATTAATGGATGATGCTAAAAACGGTGCTGTAGATGTTTTAGAAAAACAAGCAGCATTTCTATCGTCTGCTTTACCATATATGCAAAAATACGAAAATGAAACGGTTGTGGTAAAATATGGCGGTCATGCTATGGGTGATCCTGCCTTGGGGCGAGCATTTGCGCGTGATATTGCTCTATTAAAGCAATCGGGGATTAACCCTGTTGTTGTTCATGGTGGTGGGCCTCAAA
>NZ_JBHIMK010000388.1:0-1079 GCF_042194085.1 Bartonella sp. MU70NMGDW | reverse complement strand
AATATTCTCTCGCCATTTCTATAGCGAGCAAGAAGCCCTTTGCCAAGTGACTCTGCAAAAATCTACACAAATTCTCAAAAATATAGAATGAATTATAAAGAAAACTTTAATAGAAATACCTGTAATTGCTTATCCCATCATAAAGATGCGCTACCGACTCTCAATAAATATTGAACCTTCTTGCATAATCTTAAATGCCTCTCATCAAATTATCATTGAAGCAATAAAGAATCATAAGAAAAGCCTAACATGCAAAATATATACCTTTTGAAAGCCTTCTTCTTTCAAGAGGACGAACCTAGACACCTCGATCTAGGTTTGGAAATCCTTCTACACACATTGAGATCAATTACAAAATAACCATATAATTAGAAACTATAGCGTACACCTAAAATACCCTGAAGGGACTGTTTTGTTTTACGTCCTTTAATATAATGTGCCTCACCATATAACTTTAACTTCTCACTCACTAAACTGCTCAAACCTACTCCTAACTTACCTGCATTCCCCGATAAGTCAGTGGTAAATGAATGCCGTTGATTAATCAATGTATGGTTGGCATCTTTATTCTCACGCAACCATGCTGCTGTAATATACGCAAGTGATGAGGAATCCATGCGAGAACCAAATTCATATCCTAAAGACACACCAACCTCACTGCGTAATGAAGTGAATGGACGCATATCACCTATCATGTCATTCGATAACTTGATTTCTTTACCCTCAACTTGCAGCCATGTAAATTGTCCATAAGGCTGCAACCAACTGCTCTTTGACGTCTTAAGTCGATAACCTGCTTCAAAGGAGGTGCCCACCGCCCATTGCCTATAACTTCCTTCAATCCCTAAACCGTTCGTTGAAACTGCCTTTAGAGTATTTTGATAATGATTGTATTTTAAAATACCATCGAGATACCATCCACTATGATCCAAATAAGTGATATAAGCACCAATGCCATAAGTATTGATACCGCTTATACCACCCCGTGCATGCGCAATGCGTGCGCGGTCATAACTGCCAAAACCACCTATATAAAATTCTCCATTTTCCCACTCGCTTAAACTATTGATCCCTAAAAC
>NZ_JBHIMK010000387.1:0-1082 GCF_042194085.1 Bartonella sp. MU70NMGDW | reverse complement strand
CTGCCAATAGCAAGAACAAGCTTTATTTGAGGCATCGCTTGAAATATCTTTTCATGCCATATTTCTCGACATTCACGTCTTGGTGGTAAATCGGCTTTATTTTTGTCATAGCCTGGAAAACAAAATCCCATAGGAACAATAGCAAAAAGAGATCTATTATAAAATTCTTCTTTCGTGACACCCAGCCAATTACGCAATTTTTCGCCAGAACGATCATTAAAAGGGATAGAAGTTTCATGGACACGCAACCCTGGTGCTTGGCCTGCAATTGCAATCGAAGCAGTATCGGATAAATAAACGACTGGGTTTGGTTCATGAGGAAGAGGAGGAAAATAATGGGGTTGTTGGACACAAACACGACAGGAATAGATCTCTTTTTCAAGTTTGATAATTGGGCTACATTGTTTCATTGGTAAATAAAATTAAAAAATATTTTTCTTATTCTGTGCGAGGATTTGCTTTGCGCCATTCTTTTGGTCGTTGAAAACTTGATGCCCATATTCCTTTTTTTTTCTTTCTAGCTTCTTGCTCTTCTCTGGGGTATTCATAATAATTTACAGCCCAACCATTATGTACAAGTGTTGCATTGATATTGCTAATTTGTTTTGTTTTACATGTTGCAAGAATACGGCGATATTTATCTGTTTTTTGCCAGTGACATGTAACAGTTTGATTTTTTAAGAGTTGTTCTAAATATTTTTTTGCCTCAAGCCCACAAGGGTAGCGTGCTTCCTTTTTTCCACAAAATTGGTGGAGTTCAGGAGCATCAATTCCAGCTAGTCGAATCTTAATTGAAGAAATCATGATGGTATCGCCATCAATGATTAATGCATTTCCTTCAACAGAGTTTTGAGAAGAAAATTTTCCTTTTTGAGGCAACAGTTGAGTCTGCTTAAAATAAGTTGACATAATGATAAGAATGCTAGCTGCAACAAAAATGCTGAAACCGATAATTTTTAGATTAAAGCTTCTTAGATTAAAATGAGAAAAAGACTTTTTCATGAAATAAAGAAACTGCTAACATTATTATAACGCACTCTATTTTAGTATTGCTTATAATTCGTCTGAAAAAATTTATTCAT
>NZ_JBHIMK010000386.1:0-1082 GCF_042194085.1 Bartonella sp. MU70NMGDW | reverse complement strand
CGTAATATGTCTCCTGCAGAACAGGCAGAAGAAGTCCGCCAAGTAAAAAAGTTTGAATCTGGTATGGTTGTTAATCCAGTCACTATTGGCCCAGATGCAACACTTGAAGAAGCAAAATCTTTGATGCGCTCTCATGGTATTTCCGGTATTCCGGTTGTTGAAAATGGAGCTAAAGGCGAAACTGCTGGACGGCTTGTTGGCATTTTGACAAATAGGGACGTGCGTTTTGCATCGGATCCCAAACAAAAAATTTATGAATTAATGACGCATGAAAATTTAATCACAGTGCGTGAAAATGTTCAACTCAATGAAGCGAAGTATCTTTTACACCATCATCGTATTGAAAAATTATTAGTTGTGGATGAACAAAATCGTTGTGTCGGACTGATAACAGTTAAAGATATTGAAAAAGCAAAATTAAATCCAAACGCTGCCAAAGATTCGCAAGGTCGCTTGCGTGTTGCAGCTGCAAGTAGTGTGGGGAACGATGGGTTTGAGCGGGCTGAACGATTAATTGATGCAGGCGTTGATATTCTAGTGATTGATACTGCACATGGACATTCTCAGCGTGTATTAGACACAGTTGAGCGTATTAAAAAAATGACGTTTTCTCCAGCCATTATTGCTGGTAATGTCGCGACTCCGCAAGCAACACAGGCTTTGATTGACAGTGGTGCGGATGCTATAAAAGTTGGTATTGGTCCTGGTTCTATTTGCACAACGCGAATTGTTGCAGGCGTTGGTGTTCCTCAGCTTGCAGCCATTATGAGTGCGGCAGAAATTGCTGATAAGGTAGGTATTCCCGTTATTGCTGATGGGGGGATAAAAGCTTCGGGTGATTTTGCTAAAGCCTTAGCAGGTGGGGCTTGTGCTGCTATGATTGGCTCTCTTTTAGCTGGTACAGAAGAAAGCCCTGGTGAAGTTTATCTATATCAAGGACGATCCTTTAAAGCTTATCGCGGCATGGGATCTGTTGGTGCTATGGCACGAGGATCGGCAGATCGTTATTTTCAAGATGATGTTCGTGATGAACTTAAGTTGGTTCCTGAAGGTGTGGAGGGGCAGGTGGCTTATAAAGGTCC
>NZ_JBHIMK010000385.1:0-1082 GCF_042194085.1 Bartonella sp. MU70NMGDW | reverse complement strand
GGACCTTTATAAGCCACCTGCCCCTCCACACCTTCAGGAACCAACTTAAGTTCATCACGAACATCATCTTGAAAATAGCGATCTGCCGATCCTCGTGCCATAGCACCAACAGATCCCATACCACGATAGGCTTTAAAAGATCGGCCTTGATAGAGATAAACTTCACCAGGACTTTCTTCTGTACCTGCTAAAAGAGATCCAATCATCGCTGCACAAGCCCCACCAGCTAAAGCTTTAGCAAAATCACCTGATGCTTTGATTCCACCATCTGCAATGATGGGAATGCCCGCTTTTTCAGCAACTTCTGCAGCATTCATTATGGCTGCAAGTTGAGGAACACCGACACCAGCAACAATACGCGTTGTGCAAATAGAGCCAGGACCAATACCAACTTTTACCGCATCTGCACCACTGTCAATCAATGCCTGCGTTGCTTGAGCAGTTGCTACGTTCCCAGCAATAACAGCTAGAGAGGAAGCCATCTTTTTAATTCGTTCAACAGTTTCTAGCACATGTTGAGAATGCCCATGCGCTGTATCAATAACCAACACATCAACACCCGCGTCGATGAGGCGTTCAGCACGTTCAATCCCTCCATTCCCAACACTACTGGCTGCTGCAGCACGCAAACGCCCTTGAGAATCTTTAGCAGCATTTGGATTTAATTTTGCTTTTTCAATATCCTTAACTGTTATCAGTCCGACACAACGATTTTGTTCATCCACAACTAATAATTTTTCAATACGATGATGATGTAAAAGATATTTTGCTTCATTAAGTTTGACATTTTCACGCACCGTGATCAAATTTTCATGCGTCATTAATTCATAAATTTTTTGTTTTGGATCCGATGCGAAACGAACATCTCTATTGGTCAAAATACCAACAAGTCGTCCTGCTGTCTCACCTTTAACACTATTTTCAACAACCGGAATACCTGAAATGCCATGAGAGCGCATCAAAGATTTCGCTTCCTCAAGTGTTGCATCTGGTCCAATTGTCACCGGATTAACAACCATACCAGATTCAAACTTTTTTACTTGGCGGACTTCTTCTGCCTGTTCTGCAGGAGACATATTACG
>NZ_JBHIMK010000384.1:0-1087 GCF_042194085.1 Bartonella sp. MU70NMGDW | reverse complement strand
GGTGAACTGGGGACTGACCTTTGCTTGATAGCCATGGCGTTTAGCGAGTGTCTCAACAATCTCACCAACAGTTTGGTGGTCAAAATGTTCACTCACCTGTTCTTTGAGCTCTTTACGCATCGAGGCACTTTTGCCACAAAGGCGCAAAATCTCTCCATCACTGCCCCCACAACTCACAACCGATTCGACAACAAAACACCCCATAAATGCACTAATGCTGTTCTCATAGCCAAAGATCACCTGCAGAGCGTTGCCCGTTTGTGGAACCTCTAAATCATTGCCATTATCATCAAACTCTGCTTCAAATGTATCGGCTTCATTACCGGCATGGTCCGTAATGGTTGCGGTTAAAAGACGCTGGTAAAAAACCTCATGAACAGGTTTGTCTCCCACCTTGACCACAATAAAGGGGTATGTGCGCATTAATCCCATAACCGCTTCACCATGCTTTGGGGATTAGACAACACAAATTCAGGCAGAATGACCTTTAAGCCCCGCGGTAAAAACACACCATATTTGGCAATCTCTGGATTAGCTTCCAAGGTGGCTTCTAAATAGCCTTTGAGTAAACCAGCTTGCCTCCGGTCTCTGAACACTGCCATGGCATGGTGAAAGCAGATAAGATCAAGACTCATATCCTCTAGCTCTACAACAACATGCTTTTCTGGTATCTTCATAGAATTTGTCCCACTTGGGTTTGTCCCACCTGGTATTGTCCTTGTGGTTTTCCGCCATTAAAAAAGGGCAAGAGCGTAATGGAATAGCGGATGCGCTGGGATTGACCAGAGCGACTAATATAGTCGTGGTCTTTATTGATCGTGGTGATCACCACGGGACCATGGAGAAGGACACTATAGGTCGTATCATTGATCCAACGAAGCATCTGCACCGGCTTTGCTGTTCGTATAGTTGTAGTGATGGCATCTATCGCTACCCGGTCCCCAAATTCTTCTGGAAACCAAACCCCATGAATGGTTTTTGCATCATTACCATAGCCGGTAAATTGCAAACTGGGTGCCTTGCCAAAACGCTCCATACAAACCCATGAGGCAGAAAACTCTTCTTCAAAAGATTGGAAATTCAGCCA
>NZ_JBHIMK010000383.1:0-1088 GCF_042194085.1 Bartonella sp. MU70NMGDW | reverse complement strand
CGCTAATAACACCGCAAAGCGAAAGGGTTTTGTCACATAATCATTGGCGCCTGTTTCAAGATCTAAAATATTATCGCAGTCTGTATCATAATTCGTTATTATGATAATAGGGGCACGAAATCCTTGGGTGCGTAATTGTTTCACGGCTTTGCAACCATCAAGATCAGGAAGTTCAAGTCCCAAAATAGCGAGATCAATATTTTCTTCTTGGATTATTTTCATTCCCGCTTTTGCTGTTTTTGCTTGGAAAATTTTAAACTCTTGATGCATTTGCAATTGTTCTACTAAAATGGGGCGCAGATCATCGTCTTCAACGATTAAAAGAGTATAGTGGTTCATGTTTTTCCTTATAGGCATGTTGATGCACTGATTGGTATAGTTTCATGAAAAATGAGATTTCATGCAAGAAAAATTAAAAGAGGAAAATTAAAAAAAGAGGGTCTCTAAAAAATAAACTTTTATCATTTCTATGGTTGCTTGCCGAAAAGAAGGTATTTCCGTCTGCAGAGTGTTTTATGTATTGGTTGGAAGCATTTTTTTATGCTCTAGAAGGTGTTTTAGCCATTGGGTGTCATCATCTTTACGCTTATGGAGAAACAAGCCGACACTATCATACACTTTGCCAGCTCGTGGGTGTTGCGGACAGTCCTTGGCACTTGAGACGATTCATAAAAGGAATGTTTAGTCCTTTATTTCAAGTTTTTATCCATACGGGAGTTTCTCGGCTTGTAATGTGCAAGCAAATAGCTTTTGATTGATTCAATATAAACAGGTTGGGAATGAGAGAATCCTGCGGTATGAGGGGCTCTCATCCAACATGCAAAACAATGAACACTCAATATGATGTGTTTTTTAAGCGTGAAGAGAACTGTGCAACACCTAGCACATATGCACTATTTAGGAGAATTTCAAGGTCATTTTATTGTTTTTTATCTACGTTCAGCTTTGTTTTTTCGTTGCATTTGTGTGCGAGGGGGTTTTGTGTGTGATGTTCGTGGTGTTGCTTATTATAGTCGTTGAGTAAGCTTTGCCTTTAGCAATGCCGAAAAGATACATCATAAAGAGGTTTTTTGTGCAATGCTGTGAAG
>NZ_JBHIMK010000382.1:0-1088 GCF_042194085.1 Bartonella sp. MU70NMGDW | reverse complement strand
GAAAATACATGTAGATGGCCGGTTGGCGATCCATTATCAGCAGATTTTCATTTTTGTGGTGCAGATTCTGATGAAAATAGCCCCTATTGTGCCTTTCATGCTAAGCTAGCATTTCAACCAATATCTGAAAGACGTCGGATAAGAGTGTAATATCCTCGATTGAATCTCATATTCTAAACCTTCTGCGCTTCGTTATTAAATTTTAATTATCGAATTATTATGAGAAAGAAATTTAATAAAGCTTTTAATGAGTGAAAAAAATTCTTCATGAAACTATTCAACGAAATTGTATCTTTTGGCGCTATTGCACAATTATGTATTGTAAAGTTATATTCCTGTTTATTTTCAATATTCTCTTTAATTTAGTTGCACTACTTTTAACACTATCCATAGCAATATCTTTTGAATAAGATAATTTCTCATGTTTTTATTCTTCGTGTATTTAATAGAGTAATGCTGTGGTTTATAAAAATAATTTATCGCGTTGCAACCTAAATGAGACCCATCAATATCTCTTTCATTTTAAGCCTCTTATATTGAATCAATCAAAATCTTTCGTTTAAGCGTCACGAGCAAGATGAGAGCTGCGAAGAATAAAAACACTTAAAGAAAAGCATGCCTTTTATAAATGCTTTCAAGGAACAAGGGCTTCAAGGGGTGTCGCAACATTGGAAGCTAGCAAAGTGTGTGATGATGCCATCTTGCTCTTTTATTAAGTATAAAGATAGGAGTGCTTAATGGATTTATCGTTATACCCTTCACGGATGCTGTCGCAAAATAGGCTTGGGAGCGTTGAGAAATGTTTCTTTAAAACAAGCCTGTGAATATATGCAACAATGTCATTCTGTTTTGCGTGAGGGATGTGCTCCATTAAAGAACGCGATAAACAAAAGCGTGAAGCAATACGTAGAATGTAAAATGATATATTTATAATTATTTATAAAAAATTATAAATAAGGGGATATTGTATTCAAGACTCTTACGAAATATACGAAAACAATAAATTATTACGTATAAATAAATATTAAACCTAGAACGACCACAATAACATCACTTTCCTTTTCCCGACACAAAACGGCGCAACCAAA
>NZ_JBHIMK010000381.1:0-1095 GCF_042194085.1 Bartonella sp. MU70NMGDW | reverse complement strand
TATTTTTATTAAATAAGAAACATTATCTTCAGTGCATCACACACTTATAAAGACAAAAAACACCGCTTATAAGAACACAGCAATTGAATAATCTTTAAGGTTTACATATTGCATAGAAAAAACTGTAGTCCCCAAACATTCCCAAAACATATACGGATCCCCAAATAAACCTCAACTGCTGTTTTACAAAAACGCTAATTACACAAAACAAGATTTCTAAAGAAAATATATCTGCTAATATTCTACTCTTCTATCGTGCAACAAAACACTATATTCTAAAAATCAAGATACAACATACAACTTTTAACATGAACTAAATCGACGAGGATAGCAAGAAAAATTACAAAATAACAAGTATTGTTTTAATACAACCTTCAAAAGCATATACAACAATATCTTTAGAATAATAGAGAGGATTTTTTTACTTTTTGCATTATTTAATTTCCACGCTTCTCACGCGAAAAATAACACCCCCCATACTGCCATTATGTTATTCATTTATGGCGCCTTATAAAAAAAACTTTTAATGTGCTCGAGCCCTTTTCAAGAATCCCCTATAATAGTCTAAGATTTATTGCACACCACTCTCTTTACTTCATAAAGCTACAAGCCGATACCATCATTCTATTTGACAGCTCTTATTGCATTAAGCCTATTCATAAAAAGCATTTTCTGATTTTAAATCTGTTCATGATGAAATCATTAAAACCCTTATATACCAAAGCAGCATTGCACATAGATAAAAATATTTCTTATAAATTATCTCATTGCAAAAGCTGCCACAACATTAAATTAGCAAATAAAATGATGATAGCAATAGATTTCATATCATCCATGGAGATTTTACGTTATACTATTTACAGATAACCCGTAAAATGAGCTCAAACATCAAGAAAATTTGTGTATTGATCCATTAAAATCCTACGCACTCCTTTTATAAGGAAAATACTTTCAAAACCCTATTTTCTATCCCTTCAAAGAAATTATAGTAAGAAGATTTTAAAACTTCCGCATAATGGATAGTACAAATAAAAAACATCGCATACACTCAAAAACAAAAGATAGAAAGCAACCAATAAACAGAGCAACAATAGA
>NZ_JBHIMK010000380.1:0-1095 GCF_042194085.1 Bartonella sp. MU70NMGDW | reverse complement strand
ACAAAAAACCGTGCTGCCGTTGCTTAAACTTTATATGATTTGCCGCAATGGGAATATCTTTCCAAGATTGAAAAAAAGCTTCGCTTTATATGACCACACCTCAAACGATCGTATTTGACGAGATAACAAAGAAAATTCTCTAATAAACCAGAAATCAACACCCAACCGATTTCTATCTCTTCACCAATAACAATTGTTTATTGCCCTAACCACATTTCACCAGTCACACGATCTAACATAGCTTTTGCAGATAGATTTTTCTTCCCTCTTCTCCTAGAAACGATCTATGCTATTTTGGGATTTACTACTGAATTGCTAATGCTTGCGCTTTGAATGCCTTTTTTCTCACCATATAAAAGGTAGATAAAAAACAATTTCGTTTATCAGCTTTATTTTAAAGACATACCTATTTTTACAGGATACGTTCTCCCCTCTATCAGCCCTATCGCATTTAATACACTTGTCGTTTCTAAACATGAACCACCAAGCATCACAATGGAACAATAGACACTCATCACTTTCATGGGCACTTGCATTGACAAGAGATAAACAAGAGTATTGATCATCACACACGGAGCAAAAATCTATAGCGACTACGCCATAGACTTTCGCCACGCACGGGGTATTCTTAGAGCATATTTATGATGAGATAATCATTTATGACATCCTTTTTATTGCGCCACAGAACGGGTTTTGCTAACTAGTTTTACTATTGTGCAAATTTTTCAAGAGAAATCCTCACTCGCTCATAGATGACAAGATTTCTTTATGGAGAGCGCACATGGCGCTCAGCTTTGACCTTTTCCATAACAACGATAAGTTCAAACTTTAACCAACGCGATAATAGACCTACTCTCAACGATTTACGCACCACCTCATCAGCAACAGGCTGCTCCAATATTGGTGCATTTATCGGTGCATTGACTTGAAGATTTTTTGCACTTCCACGCACCGTAAAAAAAGAAAATATTTTTCTCATATTTAAATCCATTGTAATTTATAATGGATTTTAAAATGACCAAAAAAATCAAACAAAAATAGAGAGGTAAGTTACGAAAACTACAGGGTAAATTTTACTGCCCCAAAATGTCTATT
>NZ_JBHIMK010000038.1:0-17323 GCF_042194085.1 Bartonella sp. MU70NMGDW | reverse complement strand
ATAAACGCGTGCATAACTAAAAACCGTAGCATCATAAGAAACATGCGCATGGTCATAAATATGAGCATCAGCAAGAACGCGGGCACTACCATTCACATGAGCATACCCATAAATATTGCCATAAACATGAGCATTGCCATAGACAAAAGCATGGTCATAAATTTTAGCATATTGAGAGATAAAAGCCTTTCCATAGACTTCAGCATTGCCATAAACTTGACCACAGACTTGAGAAAAATGGCGTATTTTTGCATCATCATACACTCTTGCATGACCGTAGACACAAGCCTCATCATACACCCAGCAATTGCCATCATGGGATAGGTTAACTTCCTTTTCAATAAAGCCGCCTAAAGACCCCGCCTTTATATCATCGAAATCTTTTAAAGCTTTAATGCGATAAAGATTTATAATATTTCGAGTAAGAGCATGTTTGATTTTTTTGATTTCACTGGTTAATTCATATTTTTTGCACATAGAAGACCCTCACAATCTAATGTGATAAACATTTGCTAAATTTTTAAATGAGATGTTTAAAGAAGGGCGCCCCCGCCGTGCCCCTGCTTTCATTTACACTGCTTTAGATTAGACCCAGACAATCTCTAATTCACCATAAGGAGAGAGACGTTCAGTATAGGTTTTTATTTTAGTAGACCCGCCGACATTTTCACGAATAACAGCAATGCCATGAATATTGGCATTTTCATAAACATGTACATTATTTGCTATACGAGCGTTTTCATAAACCCTAGCATTGTCATAAACATAGGCATTATCATAAATAATAGCCTTGCCATAAACACGCGCATTACCATAAACATGGGAATTATCAGAAATAACAGCATTGCCATAAACATGGGCATTATTATAGATATAGCCAGCAACGATAGCATTGTCATAAACCCGCGCATGACCATAGATATGACCACAAGTGACAGCATTGCCAAAAACCCTTGCATTTTCATAAACGTGACCATTTTTAAACACAAGAGCCTCATCATAGACCCAGCAATTTCCCTCATGAGAGAGGTTATCTTCCTTTTCAATAAAGCCGCCTAAGGTACCTGCTTTGATATCAGCAAAATCTTTTAATGCTTTAATACGGTAGAGAACATGTTTACCAAATACACGCGTTTCATTTGTGAGTGCAAACTTCTTTTGCATGAGCACAATTCCTTTAATAAAGAGATTTAAATTTTTAAATGAGAATGTTTAAAGGAGGGCGCCCCCGCCGCGCCCACGCGTTATTTAAGCAGCGTCTTTTAGTGACTGATTATCATCACAGATATCATTACGAATTTTTGCACGGCTATTCACAACAGCATTGCCATAAATTTGCACATGATGATCAATATTTGATTTGCCATAGACCTTGGCATGATCATAAATTCTTACAAAGCAACCAACACGAGCCGATCCAGAAACCTTGGCATGACCATAGATACTTGAATAATCCTTAATCCAGGCATTACAAAAAACATGGGCATTATCATAAACGCGCGCCCAGATATAAACCCGTGACTTGCCATATACACGAGCATTGCCAAAAATATAGCCACAAACATAGGCACTTTCATAGACACGGGCATTGTCATAAACCTTGGCACCATTAGAAATAGTAGCATTATCACTAATTACGGCATAACCATAAACATGCCCACAGACCTTAGCGTTATCATGAATTTTTGCATTATCATAAATATGAGCGGTTGTATCAAAAACCAATGCCTTGCCATTGACGATAGCATTGCCATACACCTTGGCACCTCTAAAGATTTTCGCATCATTATAGATTTTAGCATTTTCATAAACAGTTGCATTGAAAAGAACCGCGGCATTATCATAGACCCAGCAATTGCCATCATGGGATAAGTTACTTTCATTTTCAATAAAACCGCCGAGATCCCCCGCCTTAACATCATCAAAATCTCTTAGAGCACGTATACGGTGTAAAGTAAGACCATCAAAAGTGAATTTTTCATTGGTAAATTCGTATTTTTTTGCAGGCTGTTGTTGATTAACAGATGTGATTTCGTTTGCAATGTTAGAGATAATGGGGGGGATTTTTGAATTTGTCATTTTAAATTCTTTCTAATCATAAAAGGTTTCTATTGACCACCTAATGGGCGTCGGGCGCTAGAAACACGGTGATTAGTCCGCTGTATGCTTTCCCCTTGAAAGGGTATTGTATGGCATAACCACACCCGACAAAATTCTCATATACTAACAAAAGCATAAAAGAAAGTCAGTATTTTAAAGGCATGGGAGAGGCTGTTTCGTAACCTATCCGCTAATCACTAAGTGTTTCTATCACTTGAGTATTTATATAACAAAATACGTATTTATTGTCAAATAATATTTTATCTTTTTTGATATTTTTCTTGTTTTTTAAATACGTTGTGTATTCATAATATATTATGCTTATTAATTGCTTCTTTTATATTTATGTGCTTTTAAAGCTATATTATGGGCTTTATAAAACGACTGCGTTATTTTCTGAATCTATACATTTATAATATTTAAAAAACGCTCTCATAATGCGTATTTTTATCTTTATAACCTATCAGTTTTTTTACTAAATGGTTTTTAAGATTTCTGTTAATTTCCTTTATAACGTATTTGCAATTTAATAGCCTTTTATAGCTGTTATCTTCTTTATAGCTACCGCATCATTTTTCATTTTCATAAGAGAAATGATAAAGATGATAATGTGATTTATTTGTTATAAAACATCTAAAGAGAGACTGATAATTATAGAAATTATCGAACTCTCTTTAAACAGAGCTTTCGAAAAGTATACATTTATCATTTTAGATTACGATATAGTTTTTTAAAAGCAATCCAAATAAGAGTATTTAAAAGTGCAAATGATTTCTTTTTAGAATAACGCATATAAACACTCCTTTTAAAGATTGTATGTAAGCAATTTATAAAAGTGATATAGAACCTATAGGTATAAGACCTTATACCCCTTGTGAGGTTAATATGCCTATCATGTGAGCATGCTTTATAAGTTATTCAGTTTCTCTAATTTCTAATTTTGGTAAGTTCTTAACAATTTTCATTGTTTCCAAACTTACAGTGATAACCCTTTGAAACAACTCTAGAGGATAAGCAGGATTGCCAACGGTCTCAAAAGCATAACGATTGGCATCATTCACAATGCCACTCTTTTTATCTGTTTTTACACATTGACGCCCCATAACCCATTCAAGAGCGGGCTTGCCATTAACGATATACTCATAAGCTTACTTAGGGATATCTGTCATGATGATATTGCTATTATAAAAAACAGTCGATTTATCCTTTTCCTTACTATTCCCAGAAAATTTCATTTCAGTCACGTAATAGAATTTTTCGGGATTAGAGATCTCTGTAACTTTTGGATTACCCTTTTTAAAGGTCACTGGATAAGGCTCTACAGTTTCATAATTCACGTGCAAATGACCTAATTCATGCCCTGCTGTTACAAATTTCCAAAATCCTTAGCAGTTTTTATATAAAGAAGACGAGGCAATTCTTTAGAGAGGTTATCGACATAACGAGTGCGATAATCTTCTGAATGCAAAAGACCGTAAACATAATAAAACAGATCATCTTTAGTGATAGTTTCATTGGGATAAGCAGTTTTAAAATGCGCTAATTCTTCATAAGTTATGGCATTACGCATTTTCTTTTTTGCTTATTTTAGTAATAAGCTATCGGCATGCTATTTTTCTTATCAAGCGATAATAATGGAGTGTTTCTTGTTGTCTCTAATATGTAACAGTTCCAATAAATTTGGTCTATTCTATGAATAACAGTCTTTACTTGAAGCTCAAAATTATATTACATGCAACACCTTAAAATTAAGAAGCATATAGAGTGTATGATTGTCATTTAACAGTGTCATTGTAAAATCTTCAAAAGCGGGGGAAATGATATGGTTTGCACAACACATAAAGCAAGTGTATACAGTACAATCTATGCTTTTCTCTTAGATTTTAGAAGTATTATTCTCATCAAAAAATTAAAAAATTGTTACGCGGTTGGCGATTTTTTCTGTGACGCTGACGATATGGTTCATTTTGTTGCTCACTTTGAGGGCACAATGAATGCATAGATTTTTTTTCACTTTTGTTTTTGCGGCTTTTTTGTGCCTTTTTTCTTTGCCGAGTTTTGCCGAAAACATTCGTGAGAAAGCGATTAATCAATCAGAGAGCATCCAACGACAACAAACGCAAGAACAGCGTTTTCAACGATTGCACCGTAGAAACGAAACCCATGGGGTCTTTTTGCCAGACGATGATACCACATCTGCCTATGGTGCTTCTCCTAGTACAACCTGTTTGCTGATCAAAAGCATTGAATTTGTTGGTACTCAGTTGATTTCTCACACCGATCTTCATGAAGCTATTTCTCTTTGGGAAGGGCGGTGTTTGGGGATTGCCGAAATCAACAAAGTGCTCAAAGCGGTGACCAAGCTTTATATGAAGCGCGGCTATATTGCAGTGCGGGCTTATTTGCCTGAGCAGGATTTAAGCGGCGGTCATCTCAAGATTGTTGTTGTTGAAGGTGTGATGGAAGATATTACCCTTGATGGGCATAAAGTTGGAAGGAAATCTCAAGGAGAAATCACCACGGCTTTTCCAAACCTTATTGGGAAGCCGACCAATCTGCGCCAGATAGAGCAAGGGCTTGATCAAATCAATCGGCTTTTCTCACGTCAAGCCACCATTAATCTTGGTGCGGGGAGCAATTCGGGTGGTTCGATACTCGATGTTCATATTGAAAAACAGAAACCTTGGCTTATTACGCTTTCCAGCGATAATCTTGGCGCTAAAGCAACAGGAATTTATCAAACGCGCTTGAGCCTTTCTTTTGATGATCTGTTAGGGATCAATGATCAATGGTCGTTTAGTTATCAGCGCTCCATGGATGGTAGTCCGTATCATTTTTCTCACAAGCGTCCCAATAGTGATACTCTAACAGGATCTTTTTCTCTTCCCTATGGCACTTGGACAACAGGTTTTGATGGGACGTGGAGCCAATATCATTCAAGTGTTAAGGGAATATTTTCCGATATTATGACTGCGGGGAAGTCTTTATCGCTTACACCGTGGATTTCACGGGTTATCGACCGTGATCAAGAGGGCAAGACCTGGATGACAGGACGGTTGACATGGAAATATTCTGATAATTTTATTATGGGCAGTCGGGTTGATGTTTCCAGCCGTAAACTAGCTATTGCAACCTTTGAGCTTGATCATTCGCGCAAGTGGCTTGGAGGAGAATTAAGCGCGCATATAGGGTTTCATAAAGGTTTGGCAATTCTTGGCGCTTATGACGATAAAGAGCAAGAGAATGCAACAAAAAATTCACCCAAAGGGCAATTTTCCAAATTGTCTTTTTCTCTAGGCTATGTGCGTCCTTTTTCGCTTCACCAGTATAATTTTCGCTATAACACACTGTTTTCAGGACAATTATCACCAGACACGTTGTTTAGTTCAGAGCAAATATCGCTTGGTGGTAGTTCCTCTGTGCGCGGGGTGCGTGAGGCGATTTATTACGGCAATAATGGGGCGTTTTGGCGCAATGAATTGTCATTGTTGTTGCCAGGTTTTTCTTCAAACATGGGGCGTAAATTTATGAGCCAATTTGCCCCTTATATGGCGCTTGATCTGGGGGCTGTAGCCAATGATGTAAACAAAAACAGTTTTGGCGGGAGCCTCGTTGGGGCAACTCTTGGTTTCCATGCAACCGGAGACATTACGGATGTTGATGTGTCTTATTCGAATATTTTAACCCAATCAACAGTGCGAGAAAAGGGAAATTCGACAGGGTTATTTCAAGTACGGGCATTATTGAGATTTTAGAGCAAAGGGGCGGTAAAAAATATCGCTGCGCTGTTTACACCCATATGGGTTGTTTTTTTAAGAGATAAAGAATTTTATGAGGAGCTGAAGATGCGGAGATTGAAAAATCAAAAGCATAAATTGGGATATGGATACAAGCGAGGAAAGCGCGTTCTTTGTGTTTTGCAGCGAGGGATCCATAAGGGGCTTTCACTTGTTTTAAGTTTTTGCTTAGCTTTTCAGCCTTTGTTGTTGCAAGCACAAGCGCTTGGAGCGCGAAGTCCTGTTGCACAAGAGAGCCAAGGGATTAAAGCAGCTGATGGGGTTGGCTCTGTTTTCCGCCCCACGGTGGGGAAAGCCGGCAATGATGTGCCGCTGATTGATATTGTGCGCCCCAATGGACAGGGTCTTTCTCATAACAAATATGACAGTTTCAATGTTGATACCCATGGCGTGATTTTGAACAATTCGACTGAGGAGGTTTCGCGTTCACAGCTTGGGGGATTGGTGCCAGGCAACGGCAATTTGCGTTATAGCGGTGCAGCAAAGGTTATCCTTAATGAAGTGGTGAGTGCCAATCGCTCGCGTCTTGAAGGCGTGAGCGAAGTCCACGGGCATATGGCGGATGTTATTATCGCCAACCCCAATGGGATTACCTGTAACGGTTGTGGCTTTATCAATACACCACGGGTGACTTTATCGACCGGACAACCGATTATTGGAGCCGATGGGGCTTTGAGTGGGTTGCGTGTTGAGGGTGGTGATATCACCATAGGCTCTCGTGGAGCTGATGGGAGTGCATTAGATATTTTTGATCTTGTTTCGCGCAAGATCAGTATCGGAGGTCCCATACAGGTCAAAGGAGATTTGGCTGTTATCGCTGGTCACAATCATTTTGATTATGACAAGCGCGAAGCAACTTCTCTTGGCTCTGATGGCAAAGAGCCGGAATTGGCGATTGATTCCAGTGAGTTTGGTGGAATGTACGCGGGGCAGATCCGCGTGATTGCCAATGATAAAGGCGCCGGCGTTAAGATGCGAGGAGATATGGTTGCCAATGCAGGCGCCATGAGATTGACAAGTGATGGCAAGCTGGTGATTGCCAAAGCACGTGCCAAAGGTGCGGTGAAGGCTCATTCGCACCACGATAGTGTGCACGTGAAAGATCTGCTTTTTTCAGAAGAAGCGGTTGAACTGAAGGCTTTGAAACATGTTGAACTGGCTGAGCAAGCTCGCGTTGCGGCAAGCGGTGCTGTTGATGTGCATGCCGATCTGATCAAACTCCAGTCTCATGCTCTTCTAGCAAGCGGTATTGGAAGTGATGGTCAACAGTCAGCGACGGGTTCTTTGCACTTACAGGCAGCAAAGCTTGAGGCGGGAAATGGGCGGATAGCCGCCGGTGATCTTTTAGAGATCCAAGCAGCAACAATTGATCTAAGCCGCATGCAAGACAATGATCAAACAGGGGTTTCTTCCCTTGGCGATCTGACCATTAAAACCAATCAAATCACTGCTTTAAACAACCATATTGGTGCCAAGGGGAATATTGTCTTGAGCGCCGATGATGCGCTCACTGTAGGCGCTGGACATTATAGCGCCGGCGGCTCTCTTTTGGTGGAAGCAGCAGAGCTTACATCACGTGCGCGCTTAGTGGCAGAGCAAAAAATTGACCTTTATGCGCATCACGGTGCCCTGATCCAAGAAGGCACTGTCTGGTCTAATGGGAAGATAACGCTGGATGCCTATGGTGCCCTCAATCACACGGGTGATATTGTCAGTATGCAGCAGGTTGCCTTGACAGCGGGGGGCATGCTCACAACCTCTCAAGAGAGCACGATTTTAAGTTATGATGTGGTTTTAAGTGCTGATGCTTTAACCCAAGCAGGGACTGTGGAAGCTCAAGAAGGAGCATTAACCCTTCAAGTGCGTGATGGGGTTGCAAATAACGGCACAATGCGCGGTGAGAGTGTCGATGCTCATATTGGTGCATTTACCAATCAAGGGACGTTTATTGCAACCGATGATTTGCATTTGATGGTAAGCGCACAAGAAGGCGCCGATCCGCAACAAGCCTTTCTTGAAAATACATCCGAAGGTGTCCTTCAAAGTGGTGGTGTTTTTGTTGTGATCGCAGGGCAATTAGACAATGCCGGTGTGCTTGGCTCCAGTGGTGAGAATGTTGCCCTTAATGTGGCAGGGAATGTCAGCAATAGTGGGCTGATTTACGCCAAAAAATCTATGGATCTATTCAGTGATGGTAATCTGAGCAATACACAGGGCAGAATTATTGCTGAAGAGGCTCTCACCATTGGTGGGCTGAAAGAGATACGTGCTGGTCATATAAATAATGAGGCTGGTCTTCTCAGTGCTTTAGCCGGTGAGATGAAGATTGTTGCAACGTCTTTTGTCAATAAAAGCGCTGAAACGACAAATTCAGACCAACAAAACGCTACACATGATGAAGGTGCGCATGTTTTAGCGCGGGATGGTTTGCGCATTGATGTGGGCAGTTTTGAGAATGTTGATGGTCTCATTTCTACGCAAGGGGCAGTTAATATTGTTGCTGATAGTGTGATCCAAGCAGGGCACATAGAGATTGAGCGTGGTGACCTTCAACTGACCAGCCATGGTGATTTAAGCAATAGTGGCACGATAGAAAGCAATGATACCATTGCTTTGCATGCGCAAACAAATCTCAGCCAAACGGGGCGCATTGTTTCTAAAAAGCGGGTTGAGCTTTCCAGTGATGGCATATTGACAATGGGTGAGACAAGTGAGGTTGGCGCCTATGATGTAACGCTGAAGGCAGGCACTCTCGCCCAAGCTGGGCTTGTGGAAGCGCAAGGCGGAGTACTTACTCTCGAAAGCCACGGTGATTTAACCAATAGTGGTACGATAGCAAGCAATGGCGCAATCACTGTGAATGCGCAAAACACTCTGAACCAAACGGGGCGCATTGTTTCGCAAAAGCGGATAGAGCTCTCAACTGATGGCACCTTGACACTGGGTGAGACAAGCCAAATTGGCGGCTATGATGTGGCGCTGAAGGCAGGCACCCTTAATCAAGCTGGGCTTATAGAAGCGCAAGGTGAGGAACTTACTCTCGAAAGTTACGGTGATTTAACCAATAGCGGTATGCTTGCAAGCAATGGCGTTATTGCTTTGCGTGCGCAAAACACTCTAAACCAAACGGGGCGCATTGTTGCGCAAGAGCGGATAGAGCTCTCAACCGATGGCACCTTGACGCTGGGCGAACCAAGCAAGGTTGCCGCCTATGATGTAATGCTGAAGGCAGGCACACTCACCCAAGCTGGGCTTGTGGAAGCGCAAGGCGGAGTACTTACTCTCAACAGCCATGGTGTTTTAAGCAATTCCGGTATCATGGTGGGCGGTGTTGTTGATGCGAAGCTTGGGTCTTTAGCCAATTCAGGTCAGCTTTTAGCCAGTGACAGTTTTACGCTTATAGCAGAAAGCCATGATCCGTCATTGGGGCAAGTTGCTCTGGTTTTAAATGGTGAAGACGGTGTACTCAAAAGTGGTGGTGCTTTTGTCTTAACCGCAGATGTTTTGGACAATGCCGGCAGTATTGGTTCAAGTGGTGATGGGGTTGCGCTCAATGTGAGCGCTGATATGAGCAATAGCGGGCTGATTTACGCTAAGAAATCCGCCATTTTCTCCTTAGATGGGGATTTTATTAATAAGTTTGCCGATGTTATTGCTGAAGACAATCTCATCATCCGTGGTTTAAGTGGAGAACGGGCTGGTCATGTCATCAATAGTTCGGGGCTTTTAGAAGCCGTGTCCGGCGATATGACATTCGATGTCTCAGCGCTTACCAACATGCGTGAAGGTGGGGTTGAAGTTACCGATAAAGTGGTTGGTCACAGTTACGTGCGAGGAGAATGGAAAAAAACCGAAGTTAGGCACGAGCAGATCAAAGAAAATATCGACACTACGATCATTCGTCAGCAGCCTCATTTTACCAATGGAGCTGCACAGATTTTAGCAGGGCGTCATCTCACGGTTCATGCTGGGGATATCCGTAATAGCTATAGCTTAATTGCTGCCAATGGCAACATTGAGATGCAGGGCGATACCTTGCTCAATGAGGGGCGTGATTTAATCGAAACAACCAAGATTGTGACTGAAGCGCATCGCAGGCGTAAACATTGCCACACATTATTAGGAGGGTGTACTTTTACAGGCATTAAAGATCGTGGGAGCACTACCGATACCAAAACAACCACGCGCACTTATGATGCTGTTTACGGCACGATTGAAGCGGGTGGCACTCTTGATGTCAAGGTTACAGACACTCTTGACAATCATGCAGTGCGCGAGGGAGCCGGTCAAATTGGCTTAAGCTCTGGCAATAAAGGCTTGACTGGCGTTAAAAATACTGACGTTGATGGCTTCAAACCGTCGATCAGCTATAGCTCTGGCGATCAAGGTTTGGCTGGGGGACAAACACCCGATTTTGACGGTTCCAAACCACTGATTAGTGATGATCGATTGGACGGTATTATCAATGGTTTGAAAGGGCACAAAGGGCTTTTTGCACCAAGCACAAAAACACCCGCACCAGAATCCATACAGGTGCCAACGCAAGACGGGCTTAGCTCTGTCAAGACAGAGTTGGCTGGCAGCCAATCACCGGATGTGCCATTTTTAATCGAGACGCGACAGGACTTTATCAATCCAAGTAAATTTTTAGGATCGGACTATTACTTAAAAAAGATTGGCAATTATAAGCCTGAGCACGTGTTTAAAAGATTGGGGGATGCTTATTTTGAATATCGTCTGGTGGGTGAGCAAATCTTTGAGCTGACAGGCAATCGCACTCTTCTTGATATTGAAGATCCCAATGCTCAAATGCAAAGGCTCTATGACAATGCTGTGGAGCAGCAAGGTCCTTTGGGGTTAGTGCTAGGCAAGCCCTTAACGCCTCAGCAGATTGCTGGGATCAAAAAGGATATGATCTGGCTTGAGACCCACCTTGTCGACGGACAAGAGGTCTTAGTGCCCCACGTTTATTTGGTACCCAATTCTTCTTTAGCACAAGATGTTTATGGGGCAAAAACGCAGCAAGAAAATCTTGCCAGTGCACGTTTGAAAGGCAATGGGGTCACCTTGAATGCGGACCGTCTTACCAATAGCGGTGCTGTGGTAAGTGATGATGCACTGCACGTTTCGACCACGCAAACTTTGTTCAATAATGGTGGGTTTTTGCTTGGTACCGGAGCTGTAGAGCTCACCAGTAACGGTCTTTTAGCGAATTCTTCCGGTGTTATTCATGGTGATACGGTTACCATGACGGGTGATACGATTGTCAATAGCACCGCTAAAATCCGTGACACGAATGCATATGGTTTTGTTGATCGAGCTGGGCAGAAGGGACAAATTCTCTCTGATCATGAATTAAACATCCAATCCCTTGGTGATCTTGGCGCAGAGGGTGGGGAATTCACCAGCGGCGGTCCGATGACGATGATTATCGGTGGTTCTGCCACGTTTAGTGCATTGGCGCTAGAGAGTGACCATAAGGAAACATTGGAAAAAGGGCATTATAACGCCCAAAGCAGTGAGCACCGTTTGACAGAAGTCAAAAGTGATGGAGATTTGACCATTGTCACAGGTGGTGCACTTAACCTTGAGGGAAAGTTTAAAGCCAAGGGCAATGGTGATTTCACCAGTGGTGGCGCTCTCACCGCGACTTCGGTGCAAGATTTTAACAGTTCTGATTGGGATTATAGGGGCAAAGAAGGCGACGAATCGAAGCAAAAGAATAAGTTTCGTCAACAATCAACAGAAGTTACTACAAACAAAACCACGATAGAAGCAGAGGGCGAACTCTCCATGCATGCCAAAGATGGGCATCTCACACTTGATGCCATTGGGGCAAAAAGTGGTGGCGAGACGCATTTGGCATCAGATAGGGGGAAGGTCAAGCTTCTGACCAAAAAGGATCAAGATTTTAAGGATGTTTATCAGCGTAATGAAAACCTTGTGTGGTGGAGTGAGGGTGACGAAGGTTACCTTAAGGAGACCATTGAGTATGTCACCATAGATGCTAAAGGTGGCATGAAGATTGATGCGGGTGATGGCATTGTTGTTGAATATGAGGCAACTGGTGATTTAGACAAATCTCTTGAGCAATTGTCTCGCTCTCCAGGCTTGGCATGGATCAAGCAACTGCGTGATGATCCCGTGTTATCCAAGCAAGTTGATTGGCAAGCAGTTAAGGCTGAGTTTAAAGACTGGGATTATAAAGCCCAAGGGCTGACAGAAGCCGGTGCGGCTCTCGTGGCATTGGCTGTCACGGCGGTTACGGGTGGAGCAGCCTCGGGCGCTGCTAGTGCCATTACCGGTGCTTTGGGGCTTGGCTCGAGCACCGCCATGAATGCGGCGATACAGGCTGGTGTCCAAGCGCTGATTAACAAAAGCGCTGTGGCTCTTGTTAACAATCGCGGCAATATTGCCGGCGCCTTGCATGAGCTTGGTTCTTCCAAGAATATTCTCAGCATTGTCTCGTCGATGTTGACAGCAGGCTTAACCAGCCAAATAACGGAAATGGCAGGTGTTGGACAATCTTTGCCAAAAACCGCTCCTTTTGTCGATCGCATTGCCCTTGAAGCGGAAAAGAACCTGATCAAAGCCGCCATTGGCACAGGCGTGCAAACAGCTCTTGAGGGTGGCTCTCTTGACAAGAACTTTTTTAACAATCTGCGCATCGCTCTGTCTGATACGGTTGGCAAATCGTTGGCAGAAGAAATTGGTACTGCCAAGGCAGAAGGCAAAATAGATACAGTCACACAGATCGTCGCCCACGCCGGTCTTGGCTGCTTAAAAGGCGCTGTTGCGAGCGGTGCTTGCTCTGCCGGTGCTATCGGCGGGGCTGTGGGTGAAGCCACAGCTATGCTCCAGTTTAAACTGTGGTCTAAAAATTTAATACAAAAAGAAATAGCAGCATTGGATGGTCGTATTCCTACTGCGGAAGAACAAGCGCGTATAAATGCAAAGATTGAAGCACAGTTTGCTGACTTTAGCGATCGTGCCATTGATGTCGCACGGATTACAGGGGGCTTTGCTGCTGCCCTTGCTGGTGGTGATGTCAATACTGGCGCGGATGCCGCTGGAAATGCTGCGGAGAATAATTTTCTTCCTGCGGTAGCAGCATTAGCAGCATTCATTGTGTCGCTTACACCAGAAGAGTTGGCAGCTCTGTCTCTTTTTATGGCTGGTGGAGCAACTATTGTTCAATCTCCTAACAATAGAACCGCTATAGCTGATTTCCTTACCTATTGGTTTGCATCGAAAAATTCTGCAGAAGATAGCGAAAAAACAAATCAAAACTCAAAAGAAGAAAAAAACAAAGCTTCTCAGGCGAATGCTAAAGACCCACAAAACAATAATGACGATGACAATGATGGAAAAGGTAAAAAGCTTAATAAAGCTAGGGAACATCATGACAAAAAACGCGATGAGAAAAAACAAGAATTAAATGATGAAGGATGTAGAACATGCAAAACAGAAATAGTATTCAAAACTAAGACGGATAAGGGGGTAGTAAGATCTCGTGCGGATATTGTTTATATAGAGAATGGTAAAATAAAAATTGGCGAGGTAAAAACGGGGAAGAATTCTAAATTAAGTGAACAACAAAAGATTTTAAAAGAGGCATATAAAGAAGGAAATGCAGAGCCCACAAAAGGCAAATTTACGGAATTTCTTAAAGATAACAAAGAGTTCTTAGAAAAATATCAAAAAGATTTCAAAGATTTTAAAGGAAGTAAGAAAGAATTGGAAAATGAGAATAGAAAATGGATTAAAGAACAATTGAATAATAAGTTAGACAAAACTGACGTTAACGTTTTTCATTATCCAGGACTTTTTGAATGAAAGTGAATAGCGATGCGAACTAAAGACGTGACAGAGATTTTAAAAACGCTTGGCTGGGAACTTTATCGTGCTGAAGATGGTAGTATGTTTGCGCATTATCATCTTCCCGATCGCATTGTAGGCATTAGTTATGATGTTGTAGATTATGGAGAGGATGGGGGAAAGTTTCGGCTATCGGCTGATCTTACCACTGCTGCTTATTGCCTTGCTTGGGAATATGCTAGTGGTGAAGTATCACAGGATAAGTATGAAGATACGCTGTTTTCTGCGAAAGAGGATTTCGATGTTACAGCTTCAGATCTCTCAGAAAGCCATGTTAAGGAATCTTTAAATAGGGTTATCGCTTGGGCGAAAGCACAAGATATTGAACAAAAATTACGTGAAAAAGCAGCCAATCATTCTGCTGTTGCAGAAGCATTACTTGGTGATATTGAGGCTTTAAAAAGTTCTAAGTTTACACCCCAATTACATGTACCAGAATTTTCAGATTACAAAACAATAGGGTGGATTGAGCGCCTCATTCTTTTTGCGCAAGCTTATAAAAACGGGGAGTTAGATGACATTTTAGCGCGTAAAAAACCTAAACAGTGTTCGATGAGTCTTACAGCAGCAACTCGCATTTTTAAAATTCAAGGGTGGTTTGCCACAGAGCTTGGGAAAATGTGGTTGGTTTTGCCGGATCGTTTTATTAAGTTAGATTTTGGCTTTGTACATCTCTATGATCAGTACAATATTCATCTCGAAGCTGAAATATCTAATGAAGAGATTTCTTTGGCTTGCTTGTATATTCATTTTTGTGGACAACGTAATCTTGTACGACCTACGGATATTTATCGATCTTTTAATACGATTGGAGGAGAGAATTTTCGTGGGGTTGATAAAGGAATTGATATTTGTGTAGAGATATTGAATGAGCAAGAGTTGACAAAAATCTCTGAGCGGGTGATACAGTGGGCACGTGCCCAAGATTTACAAGCGTCAATAGAAAGCAAAACGCTTATCCAAAAATATAGCTATTATCCAGCTGTGATTTGGCATTTGGCTTGTTTAGCATTGACAGGTCAAATTGATGTCCTAAAATCCTATCAAGATTTTATTGCAGAGGATAAGATTCCTGAGCATTTGCAAAATCTTGATGAAGAACTGGAGGGGTATGTTAATCACGCCGTTCAATTTGCTGAAGAGCATCTGAAAATCTTTAATGAGCGAAAAGCCATAGATGATCGTCTTAGTTTGCAAGATTTGTCTTTTCTTAATACAGTTTCTGAAGACTTAAAAAGGATAGACTGGACAGTTTATCGTGATAAGAACTATGATCGCAATGCTTATTTTGTAAGTAAAGACCGTATCATCAATATAATGTATAACCTTCAAAGTGATGAAGAAGAGCCGATTGTTGTATTTAAGGCTTCGCTTTCAACACTTGGCTTTTCTACTGCTCATAGAGAGATGTTTCCTAGATTGCCCCAATATATAGCTCTCAAAGAGGCAGAAGAATTTTATACAGTTTCTAGTACTGAATTGGATGAAGGCAAGCTAAAGGAGATTTGTACAGATATACTTGAATGGGCAGATCGGCAAAATGTCAATCAAATCATCTATGATTATGCCGCTTTGCCAACAAACAGTGAAGCTCACCTTGTGGCACGTCACTTTATAGCACTCATTCTGATTGGTGATATTGAAAAGCTCAAATTTTATAAGGAAAGTTTCAGGGCAAAGAACCATCTAGGCTTCGTGGAAGGTATCACGAAATATACGATTGACAACGCTCTTACTCTTGCACGCCGTTATCGGACTGGTTTTCCTAAAAATGCTCCGATTTTAAGCTTGGATGCGCAAACAGCATCTGTTGCTTCTAAAACAACTTCTGTTGAAGTGGCAGAGGAATTGGATGAAGTGGATGACACTGATGATCGTCTCACCATGGAAAGTGCTCATGCAATTTTAAAAAGCCTAGGCTGGTCAACCGAGAAAATCAATGAGAATGACCATATGGCAAGCTATCAATTGGCTGATCGTGAAGTAGATATTCTTTATAACGACGAAATTGCCAAAGACTACCCACAATTTGATAGCGCCTTTTTGATTAGCACGGGCATTCTTTCCACCGCTTGTAAATTCATTGATCCTACCCACACGGAAGATATTCCAGATATACAGCTTAATTTTGAAGCAAAGGGGTTAGAAATCTTTGAACCAGAAGTTACTGCGGATCGCTTAAAGCAAGCACTTGATGACGCGCTAAAATGGGCGGTAACAGACATTGACCTTTCTGAAAGACTTCGCTCTGATTATGGCGCTGCTCCTTGGGAAAAAAGCACCACGTCTGAAGCAAACGATGCACATTATGCTTTACTTCATCTTGGCGCTCTTGCTTTGTTGGGTGATGCTGAAACCTTACAATCTTATCAGCAAAGCTTTACGGCAGGTGATCACCTAGGTTTTGACGAGAGCATCAACAAAACCCACCTTGAACGTGCATTAGCTTTAGCCAAAGAAGTAGCAAAGGTGAAGCAAGTGAGTTACGCTTTGATTAAACAGGTGGCAGAAAAGCTTGATGATCCACAAGAGGTTACCAGCAAGGAGCAACCCCGCTCGTGGAAAGAGAAAATAGTCAATTTTATCGGAAAAAAAGACAAGAAATAGCACCTAAAAAATATCGAAAAGATTTCAGAAATTTAGAAAATAAGACGCGCTCCAAAGCCTTGATCACTAGTTGAGAAACTCAACAGTAGTGTGGCTCTGATCATGGTTTTGGTGCAAGATTTTAATGAAACAGCCTATAAAAAAGATCTATAAAATTATTCCATAGATGATCAAAATCCCTTTTAATGGATTATTGTCTATTTTATCGGTTATGTCAGTTTATTTAACAGACGAATCTTATGATTTTAGTAAATGATTAAAATGTGCTTTATGAAAAGCATATAATCCTTTAAAGCCTTTCAAAAGAAAGGGATTATAATCATAAGAAATGCTATCAAAACTATTATGGTACTTAGTTTTGAAGGTTTTGAGGGTTCCTTTTCCCCCCCTTATATATTTTTTCAATCAAAAATAAAATAATACATATAAGAAGCACCCCCAAAGCCCCCCAAAACTAATGATGGGGAGTGCTTTGAAGGTTCACTGTTATATTGTTTAATATTTTATAAGATTTCCAAATTGCCTCAGTATGATGTCTTATGATTTTTCACTAAGGGATGATTCATAACGTATGATAGGTCGAACGCCTTGGGAGCTATTGTCTCCAGAGATTTCACGAAAAACCGTCATCGTTTATTCCACGCTGTATTGCTTGAATGATGGGAATAATTCGTGAGGGTTGAATGTTTCCAATCATAGATAAAGTGACATGAGGGATAAAAATGGTTCCACGCTCGGTACGGTCATAGGTAAATTGATCATCTTCATTAAAAGCCGTTAGATAAAAAGCACGGTCTGTTTGATATTCTCTTCGTTCCAGATTGGCTAAAAAACCAGACAATTCATCACGCACCATTAAGAGATCACGGGGGTTTCTTTTAAGAGTTCCCTAAGCTTTTCGACCATGACATCATTGATAATAAAACGTCGTTTACCAAGAG